>QIJM01000465.1 GCA_003232445.1 Paraglaciecola arctica | reverse complement strand
TGCACCTGACCTATTTTGTCGGCCTTTCATTTATGCTTGAATAGCATAAATGAAAGGCCGACAAAATAGGCAGGTGAGCAAAACGTTATGTTTCTTTAGCGAGAGTTAAAAATGGGTTCATTTGTGTTAGTAGAAAAATGGATTTATGAGGATAAACTCAGGTTCGAATGTTTATTAGCAGCCAAAGAATATATGGAGCATGAATGGTACTTGGCAGCAGGGTTTGTGAGAAACCTCATATGGGATAAGCTACAAAACTATAAAGAGATGACCCCACTTAATGATATAGATTTAATCTACTTCAACCCATCCTGCGTTTCAAATGAACAAGACCGGGAAATTGAAGGTGCATTAGATAGCTCAATGCCAACTTTTAACTGGTCAGTTAAAAACCAAGCTAGAATGGCGTTAAAACACGGGCATGAGCCTTATACAAACTGTATTGAAGCAATGTCATATTGGCCAGAAATCCAGACAGCGGTTGGTGCTACAGTTCTAAAAGAAGGTGAAATAGATGTTAGGTCGCCTTTTCCTGCCAATGAGGTAATAAGGCTGGCAGCCTCAAGAAATTCAAAATGTACCTCAAATGTTTTCGATAGTAGGGTAACAGAAAAAAGGTGGTCTAAATTATGGCCCGAATTAGAAATCGAAACATAACAAAAAGATCCAGGCGACAATTTTGAGTCACGCTATTTTTTGCATTCCGCTTCGCTGCATTATAGCAAAAAATAACGTGACTCAAAATTACGCCTGATCTTGGCGTTAGAGCTAAAGGAGGCCTATGGGTAGGCAAGCACATCATCATTTTATTCCTAGTTCTTATTTAAAGGGCTTCACACTAGAAGGTGAAGATACATCTCCTTTTTGGGGAGTACCTATCAATAATGATGACCCGTTCTCAACCAAACCCAAAGATGCATGTTCAAAACGTGACTACTACACAATAGATCATGAAAATTCTCTGCTTGTAGAGCATTGGTATGCAAACGAAGTTGAGCCAAAAATAAATATAGCTCTACAGCACATCAAACAATATTCGGAGCTACCTGCACGCGATGATTTTAGTAATCTAATTTTATTGTTAGCTACGCTATATTTGAGATGTCCTTCTCACAGAGAATTAATCGAAGCCCCAATGAAGCGTACGAAGGAAATCGTAGATAGCATTAGTGAAGATGTTAAAATTACTAATCGTCACGAATTTGAGTACTCACAGACTGATCTAATTAAACATGAGTTAAAGCTGATTGACACCGTTATGGAGTGTTTGCACAACAAATATTATCAGCTTCACATTTTGAATAACTCGGATTATGACGTAATAACATCAGATAATCCTTTTATTCTAAGTCACCCAAATGGCGGTAAAGGGTTTTACTTTGGGCTTAATACACCAAATATCGAAATATGTGTCCCAATTACTCGTAAAGCCATTTTAGTTGCTAGAAATGAGCCTTTTGAAGAGGGGATATTTAATGCTGACGAAAGACTAATTGGATTAACTAATACCAAGTTGGTATTGTCTGCAACTAGGTTTTTCTTTACGAGCAAAACAGAAATCGCGTTAGTGGATGATGATATCAACGTATACAAACATGCAATTAGCTCTAACGAATAAGGTTAGATTGTGAGAGCGAGGCACGAGCGATCCACAATCTGAACCGTTTGTTGGACAAGCCCGATGTTGTTGCATTCCTA
>QIJM01000675.1 GCA_003232445.1 Paraglaciecola arctica | reverse complement strand
GTTCGAGGAACAGCGGCAGAAGGTAAAGCTAGTGTTGGAAAGAAAGATTGGGCGTTATTTATATCCACCGAACCAAGAATGAGTACGACAAAGATATTAGAGGTGTATGCGCTCCGTTGGGGGATTGAAGTGTATTTCAAAGAAGCGAAACAACACCTTGGTTTTTTGAAAGAGCAGACATGGACATTTGCATCCCACCTGGCATCAATCCATTTGACAGCGATCCGTTATTTGATGCTAGTGCACGCGAAACAAAGGTATGATGATCTACGGATCTGTGACATACGATCACAGATGAAGGAACAATTGACAACGCTAGATTTTGCACAACGGTTGTGGCAGCTATTTAGGGCGTTAATAAATGGCGCCTTGTCTGGAATAAAAAAACAACTTGGAAGCAAGAAGGAAATAATAATGGCAGCGATATACCCAAAGCGTTTGAGAATTAGGTATAATTAAACCCCTCAAAACCACCGCTCATTAACGAAAATAATTCGTCGTTTCGCTTGTCAATATTTCGAAAAAATTTGATTGCAGCATGTCTGAATTCTTTCAGATTTTCGTAGTACTGATTATATAAAACATTTTTCTTGAAAAAACGCCATAATCTTTCAATTAAGTTTAATTCAGGTGAGTAGGTGGGTAGATACACTAACCTCAACCTCGAACTGGCTTCGATCACGTCCTTTACTTCTTGAGAATAGTGATACTTTGCGTTATCTAATATAACGACAATTTCTTTTGCATAGCAATATTTCCGATCTAACAAATTAAGTAGTTGAATGGTTGAGTCACGATTTATCGTGTCCGATTCGATTATCGTCGTGTCCATTGTCTCGACATTGATGGCTCCATGTAAATTTAACCGTTGACGTCCACTATTCGTTTTTAGTTTTCGGGTTTCACCCTTTTTTATCCAACCATAAGCCGCCATCGTGTTATGCTCTGGATGGACCGCATCAACAAAGACTACTTCGACATCATCACCCTTGTTTTCCATGTATTCTTCGTAGAAGTGGACAAAATCCTCTTGGGCTTCTCGGTCAGGATTACCTGGGACTAACTTCGGTTTTTTAAATGCGTAACCTTCACGGTGCAATAAATCTCTCATGCCACTCGGAGAATACTCGACATCAAATTCTTGGTTTACAAATTGGATTATCGACCCCGTTGTCAGGTAAATATTATTATCCAGCTCTTTGCGTAATTTTTTCAGTTGCTTTTCGTCAAGATTTGCTGGCTTACCCTTATAATTCGTTTGTCGCAGGGCGTCGATGCCACCTGTTTGGTATTTTTCAACATAAGAACGTAATGTCTCGTCGTCAAGTAACAGCGCCTGTTTAACATTTTTTAGTTTCCACCCTGTACCGAGCAAGATGACCGCATTTATTTTATAGGCTGCATTGCGGTTACGTTCGGCATTATGTGCTGCACGTAATTCGTTAAGTTCTTCTTTATCTAAGTAAAATTTCTTCATGACGAAAGACTAAAGTAAATCACAATAAATATCAATGATTTAAAACCTAATTCTTAAACGCTTTGGGTATAGACGGCTCCAATCTAGATGTTACTCCAGCGTCTAACGGTATTAACTATAATATTAGTAACCCAAATATTGCCACCATCAGCGACGATGGCTTGCTAACAGGTTTAGCTTCGGGGACCGTGCTGATAACTGCCCGCAAAGATGGCGCGGTGGGA
>QIJM01000642.1 GCA_003232445.1 Paraglaciecola arctica | reverse complement strand
TTATGGGCGGTATTATTGAAGATGAATACGCATTTAAAAACGACAATAAAACCAGAACCCTTCTGGCCAATAAAAAAATACAGTTTCAAGAATTTACTAATAGTAGCCTAAAAAAATACAGAGGGTCTTATCGCTCATTCGGACCGCACAACAAAATCACCACCTTGAAAATATTAATGCGAGCGATTAGTGTTAATATTAGTCGAGATAATGTCGTAATTAACAGTTATTCACGACCACTTGCGGATGGCATATTCTGGAAAATATATGTCAAAGGATACTTTATCTGTTGCAAGAAACTAGAAACGAGAGTCTATTATATACATCGGCTATTGGGAGATGTTAAACATAATAAAACGTCATCATTTAGATCTTTTGGATCTTCGCTGTCAATCTCCTATTCAAAAGGCAAGTACAAAGTGGCTTACTCGTGTCAAGATCTGTATAAAGTTCGATTGGAAAAAGCAAAAAATATCTGTCGCACCAGATCACTTAGGGTAATAAAAAATCTAAATATAATGTGGCATGAATATATTCATCTAATTGAGGTCGGTAGTATATCGTTTAAACGAGACATGCTTATCCTTGAGCAGGAAGGCGAATTTCCTGTATGGACAACCAGTTGGAAAATTAAAAACAAATCTGAATAGATAAGATACTACGTTAAACAATTCGCGGAAAATCCATAATAACAATAAATGGCTTGAAATTTCAGATCACCCTTGCCCTAAGAAAAAACCAAGTGCGTAATTTTAACCCTGAACATTATTGTGAAATAAATCCGTGTATGGCCTGTGATGGCGCTATAAGAAGAATAAAAGCGCTATTCCCCAAAGTCCAGGGTTAGTGAACAGCCGGTCAGCTCTCTTTTCCCCAATCACAGTGCGTTCTTGCTGAATTTCACCTCTTTTGCTTCACTTTTTCTGTGCGGTAACGATAAGCATTCTGATGAAATGGTTTTTTCTTTTAGGTACATGAGACTCTTCTTAATGACCACCAGGTCTTCGATGCAAGCGATGACCGACAGGCCGTGTATCACTATACGATTCCCGATTTATCATTCTGGAACTCGCTAAGCTTCTGTTTCATAACAAAATATAATTTTTCTATTCATTTTTTATCAATCAAGAAGAGAGCAGAAATCTTGCTTGCTAAGCTACTTCCTATCCTATCGTTAATCACCAATTAGGGAGTAATTATGAAAATAACAAGCAATGAAACCATCGCTACAGAGAAAATCAAGACTGTTCTAATTGCCGGCGGCAGTGGCTTTATTGGTCGCTTCCTCGCCAAAAAACTTAAGTCACAAGGTTGGAAAGTGATTATCCTGTCGCGCAGCCCCGAGCGTGGCGATATCACTTGGGCACAAATAGAAAGTAACGGTTTGCCGCCCTGCGATGCGGTCGTTAATCTTGCTGGGAAACATATATTAGATATGCGTAAACGCTGGACGCAAGAATATATTGACGAGTTGCTATCCAGTCGCCTGCAGACTACCGATACTTTGGTCAAGTTAATAAACAGCAGCAAAGTTCCGCCTAAAGTATTTTTGAGTGTCTCGGGAAAATGCTTTTATGGTACCAGCCAGGAAAAAATGTTTGTCGAAAACCAGGGTCCCGGTAAAGATTTTCCTGGGCAATTATGTGATCAATGGGAGCGTGCTGCACGGCAAATAGATACTGACAAGGTTCGCCATATTCAGAT
>QIJM01000423.1 GCA_003232445.1 Paraglaciecola arctica | reverse complement strand
CCGAACTCAGAAGTGAAACACATTAGCGGCGATGGTAGTTTGGGGTTTCCCCATGCGAGAGTAGCACATTGCCAGACTCCTATTACGTGAAGAAGCCCAGTTTACCGACTGGGCTTTTTTTTGTTTGCCAGACGCTTACGATTGTGTTGAGCTCGGGAGAATAAGGCGGCAATTTAATGATACTCAATTGTTGTTGTTTCACGGCTCTTGGACGAGTTCCTCGTTCAGCCCATAAGCGAGTGGTGGTATTTTGCTGACCCAATCTAGCTTCGTCCTGAAACCAAAAATCCACCTTGTTTAGAGCAATATGGTCGGGGATGCTTGTGAACGTTTCAATTTGCAGTTTTTTGAGGAATTGGTATTACTTTACCGCGCATGAATCAAAAGTGTTGTTTGATGTGATGGCGAAGCGTTATGAAAAAGGCGCTATCGTATTGACCCGTAATTTGCCATTAGGCCAATGGGGACAAATATTTGCTAATGACACTGCCCTCACATCAGCCATGCTAGACCGAATACTACACCATTCACATGTATTACAAATCAAAGGGGAAAGTTATCGAATAAAAGAGAAAAAGCAAGCGGGTTTAATGGAAACCACAATTAAATAGTGGCTCACTTTTTAATTGATCTTGTGGATCAGTTTTCAGTTGTTGTTGGACAAAGAGTAGAAGTATTGTAATCCATGTTTGTTCCAAATATAGCTAAGTCAAGTTTGAGTATACTGCTAGTGCACAGCAAATCCAGCGTAAACCAGTTTTTGAAGCTGTTTATCACTGTCACAAAGCCTGCACTATTAGGATTGAGTATTTCCACAATAAGTTTACTGATGCTTTGAGGTCAATGAAAACCGCGTTTTTTATCTTGGTTATTTCATATTGCATAAAATAAGCAATTCTAAGCCTAGCACCTCTTTGTTTTTATCCTCGGTAATGACATGATTACGGCCTATAATTTAATGGACTTGTCGTGATGGCAAACAGAATAAAAATGAAAGCAATTGGCTTAGCTATATTAGCGGTATTCATACTCACTGCCTGTGGTCAAAAGCGCGCTTTGTATTTGCCTGAAAAACCGATTACAAACAACACCACACCGGACTCAGAACCACCAACTGTGTCTACCGAACAAGGGAAAGATTGATATGGACTACTTTGCCTATAAAAATCGACAACTGTTTGCTGAAAACGTAGCGCTTGAAACCGTGGCTCAAACATACGGTACGCCATGTTACGTATACTCTAAAGCCACAATTGAACGGCATTGGCACGCATTTGATAAAGCCGCGGGTAGCCAGCCACACTTAATTTGTTACGCGGTAAAAGCCAATTCCAATTTGGCAGTATTAAATGTGATGGCCAAACTAGGTTCGGGCTTTGATATTGTTTCTGGTGGTGAGCTAACACGTGTGCTCAAAGCTGGCGGAGATCCCAGCAAAGTGGTGTTTTCAGGAGTGGGTAAAACCCATGATGAAATTGCCTTAGCCTTACAACATAATATTAAATGTTTTAATGTTGAGTCATCCAGTGAATTAGATCGTATAAACGAAGTCGCTAAGCAAGCAGGTAAAAAAGCCCCCATCTCGATTCGGGTTAACCCAGATGTAGATGCTAAAACTCATCCGTACATTTCTACAGGTCTTAAAGACAACAAGTTTGGGGTCGAACGCCAACAAGCCGTTGAAATTTACCAATATGCGCATAGCTTACCCTGTTTAAATGTGATCGGCATTGATTGCCATATTGGTTCTCAGCTCACTGAGTTAGCGCCTTTTGTTGATGCTTTAGATATATTGCTTGCCTTGATCGACGAACTAGCTAAACAGCAAATTCATATACAACACCTTGATGTAGGGGGTGGATTAGGCGTGACTTATAACGATGAAGAACCACCTCACCCAGACCAATATACACAAGCCATCGCTGAACGTTTGCAGGGGCGAGAAGAATTATTACTTATCTTTGAACCTGGCCGGGCAATCATGGCTAATGCTGGCGTGTTATTAACCAAAGTTGAGTTTTTAAAACAAGGGGTAGAGAAAAACTTTGCTATTGTTGATGCTGCAATGAATGATCTTATTCGTCCGGCGCTTTACTCTGCATGGCAAAATATCATTCCTGTAAACGCTGGTCTTGAAAGAGCCAAGGCCGTTTATGACATAGTAGGTCCCATTTGCGAAACTGGTGATTTTCTCGGCAAAGGCCGTGAGTTGGCTATCGCACCTGACGATTATCTTGCAGTACGCAGTGCTGGCGCATACGGTTTTGTTATGGCGTCTAATTATAATAGTCGATGCAGAGCCGCAGAAGTGTTAATTGACGATAACAATATGCATTTAGTCAGAGAGCGTGAAAAAATAGCACAATTATTTGCAA
>QIJM01000575.1 GCA_003232445.1 Paraglaciecola arctica | reverse complement strand
TTTGATGATGCCATGGCCTATTATGGCGTGTTAAAACCCTTTCTTGAAGCACACGAGCTGGAAAATACCTTGCTTGAGTCTGTGGCGGCAGATACCGCAATTAAGATACAGGAGATTCTGGAAAAACATAATAAAGTCCAGTTTTGGGACGATGAAGACGCACAGAAACAAACGGCCAATGAAATCGATGACTACTTATATGATGAGTTGAAAAACAATAAGGGTATAGATCTTTCGTTAGATCAAATGGATGCCATCATCGAAAAGACTTTGCTGGTGGCAAAGCATAGAAGTTATAGATGATGCAGCAGGATGAAAACCTGCGGTCTGTAAGCTATGGGCAGAGCTTGATTAAATACCGTCTTATTTACGCTGCCAGAAGGACACTGGAAATTGCTGTCCTTCCGGATACTACAGTGGTAGTTAAAGCACCAATAGGCGCGGATATTTTCAAAATTGAGAAAAAAATTAGTCACAGAGCGCGCTGGATAATCAGGCAATTAAACTATTTTAAGCAATTTAGCCCCAGAACACCCAAACGCTACTATTTGAATGGTGAAACGCATTTGTATCTGGGTAAACGCTATCGCTTGAAAATTGTTCAAGCTGATCAGGACTGGGTCAAATTAACGCGGGGTTATTTTTTGATTAGTTGTCACGACCAGGTAAACCCTGTTTCCACAGAAAGACTACTGACGAACTGGTATTCAGAAAAAGCTGCTCTGCAATTTAATGCAAGGTTTGATCGCTGTTGGCCAAAATTCAAGCAGTTCTCCCTGGATAAGCCCACGCTGTCAATAAGGCGAATGCAGAAGCGTTGGGGTAGCTTATCTGCCAATGGTAGATTAACGCTAAACTCAAATTTGATTAAAACCCCACTGGAATGCATAGATTATGTGCTTAGCCACGAACTCTGCCACCTGAAATTTCACAATCATTGTTCCGGGTTTTATAGGCTTTTGGAAACTGTTAATCCTGGCTGGGAAAAAGTTAAACACAAACTTGAGCTCAGCTTGGTTTAGGGGTGCTCTACAGTAGGCGACTGTGGCGATGAGAGTGTTGTTTTGATTTATACCTAAATCCTGCAAGTGCTCGCACCCGATCAGTACAAGCTCTTGATCCGTATAGCAAAATGAAACTTTTCGGCAATCACAATAAGGATTGCACTCAAAATTATCATTCGCTCTACGATCAATGTCTCGCCTAAGAGCGCCTACTGTTGGTGCACTGCGCAAGCACGATCACTTGCAGGATCTAGGTTATACTGCATGGCTTATTGGTGCAGAATAATAGATAAAAACAGCTCTGCTTTTTTGTTTGGACTTTTTAGAGTCAGCAGATACGCCTAGGAGGGGTATTGGAATGAATGCCTTTGGTCTTGGCCTGTTGCCCTCAGGGCATTTGCACTGCTTTGCATCAATAGCGGATGATACAAGTAACAGCGCGACTCATCATATACTTAGCGGCAAGGCCTTTAGGCGTAGTACGGGAGAAGGGCTGTTTTTTCTGGCGGCTATAAAAAACAGTGAAAACCTTTCACCATCACTGCAATATTGGCGCAGTTTTGCCTGTAAATACCTGAGTGAACGCTGCTTACTGGCATCGATAGATCCATTAAAGCCTGATCCTATCGGGCCATTTACAGATACTGAAACCATGCCGTTGCTCCTCAGTGCGCCGCCTATGCGCGGTGGTGAGTATCTTTCGGCTTCAGTATTGC
>QIJM01000671.1 GCA_003232445.1 Paraglaciecola arctica | reverse complement strand
TTTCTTTATCTTTCACATTATCTGATTTATTCACAATCAACCAACACGGCGAGCCAGACTGTTGAATTTTGGTCAACACCATTTGATCATCATCTGTCCATTTAGTACCCTCTACCAAAAACAGCACTAAACCAACATCCGCAATTGAACTAGATGCTGCACGGTTCATAAAACGGTTTATCGCGCGCTTTTCTTCAATGTGTAATCCGGGTGTATCCACATAAATCGCCTGACGGTTATCTACCGTGTCAATCCCCATTATTCTGTGACGAGTGGTTTGTGGTTTACGCGAAGTAATACTGACTTTTTGACCTAGCAGTTTATTCAGCAAGGTTGATTTACCCACATTTGGGCGTCCAACAATAGCGATCATTCCACAGTGAGTGTCGGCAATCGACTTTTCGTCAGACATATTAATTTTCATTGGTTAATTTCTCAAATGCTTGTTTTGCAGCTTTCTGTTCAGCCCTACGTCGGCTATTGCCCTTACCTATCACTGCTTTTTCTATACCTACCACGTTGCACTCAACATAAAACGTCTGATCGTGTGACTTACCTTTTATTTCAGTGACTTCGTACAAAGGTAAAGGATGTTTGTTTGCTTGTAGATATTCTTGTAAGCGGGTTTTGTCGTCTTTAGAAACAGCTTCTGGATCGAGGGCTTTAAGCCTAGAAGCAAACCAATTCAGAATTAAGGCTTCACACTTATCCATGCCTGCTTCTAAATAAATGGCACCGATAATGGCTTCTACTGCATCGGCTAATATTGAATCTCGGCGAAAACCTCCACTTTTAAGCTCACCCGGACCGAGTAGTAACAGTTCACCTAACTCAAATTCTCTAGCCACTTCAGCCAAGGTATCCCCTTTTACCAAACTTGAACGCATTCGGGTTAACTTGCCCTCAGGCTGTTTAGGAAAACGCTGATATAAAGCTTTTGCAATGACCATTCCCAATATAGCATCACCTAAAAATTCCAGACGCTCGTTGTGTAATTTACTGGCACTTCTGTGGGTTAAAGCCTCGACTATATTAACTTCATCGGCAAAGGTGTAACCCAAACGTTTATACAAAGGTAAATATGGGTTAACAAGTGACATTTATTTTATGCTACCCACACGTTCAAACCTGACACCTGTTGGGATCCATCCTGGTATCCAGCTACTAGGCACACGATCAAATTCAAAACTGATCCAAATCGCTACCGCTTTACCCACTAAGTTTGCTTCTGATACAAAACCCCAATATCTGCCGTCTTCACTATTATCTCGATTGTCACCTAACACAAAATAATGTCCTTCTGGAACAATCCATTCATCCACTTGCGTTCCCGGCTGAGAATAATAACGACTGGAATTAGCTCTACCTTGAGTGCGATAGATTTGATGGCTAACATCGCCCAACTGCTCAGTGTATTTTTCTAGGGGTGCAAATTGTTGGTAGGCCTCTCCTCTACTCTCAAACTTTAAATCTATGCTTTGAAATGAAGCGCAATTTTTGGCCGTGTCACACGCTGGTTTGATTTGAAGTTGTTTGTTACGATAAATAACAGTATCACCCGGTAAGCCCACTACACGTTTTATGTAATCTAGGTGTGGCTCAGGTGGAAACTTAAACCACGCTCTGGTTCACCTATATCAACGAACTTGTTTCGCATTACTGGGTCTTTTAGTCCGTAGGTAAACTTTTCAACAAGGATAAAATCCCCGACTAATAACGTGGGCATCATTGAACCAGATGGAATTTGGAAAGGTTCATACAAAAACGAACGTAACACCATCACAAAAGCGATAACGGGAAAAATTTGTTGAGCTGTATCGACTAACCAAGGTAATTGTACATCCTGTTCTAAAGCAGATGTAGCACCGCCGGGACCAGCGGAAATCGCCATTCTATCACGACGCTTAGAGGCAAACATTAAGCTATCGAGCAACCAAATCAAACCCGAAGCGACGGTAAGTACCACCAAAAATATTGAAAAATAATTAGCCATTTATTTACCTACCTTCAGCAGCGCTAAAAAGGCTTCTTGAGGCAGTTCTACGT
>QIJM01000415.1 GCA_003232445.1 Paraglaciecola arctica | reverse complement strand
CTGTCATCAGAAACTTTGCTGTAATATTCGACCAAGATGAAGTTATCAATCTAACCCCAGATCCAGATAGTAATGTAGCTAGGCGTTCAAGCTCTATCAGTTCGGCTGCAGATATTAATAATGATAATTTAGTAGTGGGTTTTCAGGTTAAATCGGTTAATGGTACGAATAGAACGAAGTTTTTTGTTTACGATATGAACATAAACGAGATAACGTTTCCAAACGACTTTTTCTTGGGCTCTTCAAGCATTGCCTTGGATATTAATAACAATGGTTTAGTTGTCGGTTATGGAGAAGCCGATGCATCTCTAACTGGACGGCGAACTGAAGGTTTTTTATATGATCATGAAGCCGAACAGTTTGATGGGATTCAAGACCTAATCAGTTGTGACTCACCTTATACAATAGTGCAAGCCAACAGCATTAATGATAAAAATGAAATAGCTGCGACTGCTTTATATAAAGGCTCGGCAAGGAATTCACGGGGTGAAGTCATACTTGATCCGACAGGTAGTGAAATCATTGTTGACTTAGTTACTGCGGTTAAATTAGAGCCGATTGCAGGTGGTGAAATTGAAAACTGTGAAATCGTGGATGAAATTAACAGGGAAAGACAGGGTGCCAGTGTAACTTGGATACTAGCATTTGGATTGGTACTTTTAGGTTGGAGACGCTTTAAAAGTCAGTTCTAAACTGACTTAAGTTTTATTTTTACTAACCCGCCTTTAAGCGGGTTTTTTCTATTTACGGCAGCTATGATTCTTTTATTACAAATAGGCTTAAAACGGCGAGTTTATATACAAATTTAGTTTATGGACAAAAAACACAATTATTCAAAGAGTTAAACAATGTCAAATAATATAAGTGTTATTTACTATTGAACCAAATCCCCACATCCACTATCTCTATTACGTGGTCATCAGGAACCACAAGTAATTAACCATTCAAAAGAGGAAACTCAATGAAGAGACAAAAGAGAGATAAACTTTCAAGGGCGCATTCTAAAGGTTATCAAGCAGGCATTACAGGCCGTTCAAAAGAGAATTGTCCATTTCAGACATCTAATACACGATCTGAATGGTTAGGAGGGTGGCGAGAGGCCATCGGAGATAGGAGTATTGGACTAGCCAGTCGGTAAAAAATAAGCCCCAATTGGGGCTTTAATTTTTTATAGCTCAATTAAAAACTGCTAGTATCTTGGAATAAACCTACTTTTAAGTCTTTAGCTTGATAAATCACTCTACCGTCAACTTCAACCGTACCGTCACCTAAACCCATAAACAGTTTACGTTTGATTACACGCTTTAAATCAATACGATAAGTGACTTTTTTAGCTGTAGGTAACACTTGACCTTTAAATTTAACTTCACCCACACCCAGTGCTCTACCTTTGCCCGGTCCACCAGACCAACCTAAGAAAAACCCAACTAATTGCCACATAGCGTCTAAGCCTAGGCAACCAGGCATAACAGGGTCACCAGGAAAATGGCATGCGAAGAACCAAAGATCGGGTGTGATATCAAGCTCTGCCACTATATATCCTTTATCATGGACACCGCCGGTTTCATAAATTTCGACAATGCGATCCATCATCAACATATTGGGTGCTGGAAGTTGGCTATTTCCCAGTCCGAATAATTCACCTGTACTACAGGATAAAAGCTCTTCTTTTGTGAAACTATTTTGTTGTTCTGTCATTCTATATACTGCCTAAATAATCTGAGGGGG
>QIJM01000337.1 GCA_003232445.1 Paraglaciecola arctica | reverse complement strand
CTGTAATCGAATGCGAATAAATCATAACTGAAATAAACGCTAGCTAGTCTAGCGTTTTTTTATATTGATATATTCTAGTATTCCGGCAAAATACTGACTTTATATACAGTTATTCTATCAGGCCTATTTTTTGCGCAAGATCATCCACATTGATATGGACTGTTATTACGCAGCTGTTGAGATGCGCGACAATCCAGAATATCGGAATGTACCTTTAGCCATAGGCGGCAGCTCTGATAGACGTGGCGTGATATCTACCTGCAACTACCAAGCACGAAAATTTGGTGTACGTTCCGCCATGGCCACTGCTCACGCCTTAAAAATTTGCCCGGATTTGGTATTAGCGCCCGGCAGAATGGCCTTATACAGCGAGATATCCCAACAAATACGCGAAATATTTAGCCGTTATACTGACAAAATCGAACCGCTTTCATTAGACGAAGCCTATCTAGATGTATCTGATTGCAACTTGTTCTCAGGCAGCGCTACCTTAATCGCCGAAGATATCCGCAGAGCTATTTTTGCAGAAACCCAACTCACCGCCTCAGCAGGCGTTGCGCCATGTAAGTTTGTCGCAAAGATTGCCAGCGATGAAAATAAACCCAATGGTATCTGTGTTATCACACCCGATAAATTAGACGACTTTGTCATTGCATTACCCCTTGGCAAAATCCCCGGCGTAGGCAAAGTCACTTTGGCTAAGTTAAACAATATAGGACTTTATACCTGCGCTGATGTGCGCCAATTCCCCTTTGAAGACTTAATCAAACGTTTTGGCAAATTTGGTTCAGTCATATGGGATCGCAGCCACGGTCTAGATGATCGAAACTTAAATCTTGAAAGACAACGTAAATCTGTAGGAGTTGAGCGAACTTTAGCCAAAGACATTCGCTCAGAGGAAGAATGCATAAGAATGATTGATAGCCTTTTCCCATTGTTAGAAAAGCGTTTAGCCAAGTCAGAAGTACAAATTCAAAGTCAGGGTATCAAGCTCAAGTTCAGTGATTTTCAACAAACAACAGTCGAGCATAAATGCCAACAATTAGATAAAGACTACTTTCTTGAGTTATTAGCCGAAGGCCTCTCACGCCAAGCCAATAGAGGCATTAGATTGGTGGGGTTACATGTGGGGTTGGCTGATCCAGAAGAAAGTAAACAATTGGGCTTTTTCCTTTGTTGGTTAATTTGCATGCTTCAAAGTGTCACTATAGTATTACTTTTCGCGTATCGAAGAACACGATGAAAGTTGAACTAGTGACTACCTTAAAACGGCAGGCTACAAAAATACTGGCTGGTTTACGGGAGTCAAAAGAGCCAGTGCTAATTCCTAAATAGTTAATCTCAATCTAGTGCAAAGAATACCTGCCAATGTTTGGCTATTAACTCTAATTCAAGCTCTAGCTATGAGCGCAGGCACTATGCTGGTACTGGCGGGTGGCGTTTTGGGTGCTCAGCTTACGCCTGATCCTAAATGGTCAACTTTGCCATTAGCCATGAGTATTGTTGGCACTGCCTTTGGCGTGGTGCCTATTACGCGTTTGATGCAACACTTTGGTAGAAAACCAGTTTTTATTGTTGCTACCTTTCTGGGCGCACTGGTTACTCTATTGGCCGCTGCGAGTATCGCCAATAGCAGCTTTGGGGGATTGGTTATATCCGCATTTTTATTGGGCATGGTGATGTCTGCCATTCAACAAATTCGTTTTGCGGCGATGGAGTCAGTCAGTGTTGAGTTGATACCTAAAGCGGCTTCGACTGTGTTATTGGGTGGGTTAGTTGCGGCTATTTTAGGTCCAGAGTTGGTTACTTTGGGTCAACTGTTTACCGAACAAGCCTTTGTAGGCGCATTTTATTTAACAGCGGCCTTACTGTTGCTGTGCAGCTTGCTGTTTACTCAAATTAGTAATACTCACGTTGTCACCGAAAAATCTGCGGAAACAGGACGAAAATTAACTGTGATAGCACGCCAGCCAGTCTTTATTTTGGCTGTTTCAGCGTCAGTGGTGGGTTATGCATTAATGAGCTTTATTATGACGGCCACACCTGTGCATATGCACGTGCATGAAGCCTATTCTTTGCAGGATACAAAATGGGTGATCCAAAGCCATATTTTCGCGATGTTTTTCCCGTCTTTATTTAGTGGTTGGTTGATCAGCAAATTGGGTACCTCAAAGATTATCTACTTAGGTTTATCCGCTTATGTCATCACCATCCTAATTGCACTAGCTGGCAGCGAATGGCTGAATTATTGGAGCGCGTTGGTGTTATTAGGCATGGGCTGGAATTTTCTGTTTGTTGGCGGTACGGTTTTATTGGCGCAAAGTTATCAACCTAGTGAAAGGTTTAAAGTCCAAGGTTTAAACGAATTTTTGGTGTTTGGTTGTCAAGCTACGGCGGCGTTAAGTGCAGGTGTATTTCTCAACTTAATCGATTGGCGCGGTTTATTGCTTGCTAGCTTTATTATCATCGCTGTGCAATTGATAATCATTACATGGCAACAAATCAGACAAAAACAGTCTGCTACACAGCAATAACACCTAACCTCAAGGAATAAATATGTCACTAGAAATAGGACGTTATCGTCATTACAAAGGTAATGAATACGAAGTGATTGGTGTAGCCAAACACTCAGAAGATGAAACCGAATTAGTGGTTTATCGACCACTATATGGTGAAAGAGGTTTATGGGTTAGGCCATTGGATATGTTTGTTGAAACAGTACAGGTTGATGGCGAAACAAAGCCAAGGTTTGAGTATATTAGCTGATCATTAGAATTAGCCAATCAACCATTAGCAGGGAATTTTCCCGCAATACAGGTAAACGAGGCTATCGTTTTAAGCAAGCTCAATCATCGACAGACACACGGCGATTAGCCGCTTGTAATACCAATCCAATCTACGGCAATGCATACTTCCCGATCCGATCATTGCTCAAACTACCTAAATACAAGTAACCATCATGCTCCCGAGCAGAAGTGATCTCCTTTAGGTGTTTTCCTGTGGGATCATGCAGACTTTGGGTGATTTCACCTTGTTCATTCAAAGCCAAAACTAAACCGTAAGGCTCTGGCT
>QIJM01000620.1 GCA_003232445.1 Paraglaciecola arctica | reverse complement strand
GCTACCTTGCCGGTGATTATACCGATACCGGATTACCTGGCACGATAGAAAGCGCGGTTAAAAGTGGTATAAAATGCGCAGAACAAATTATCCAATCTAGAAAGAAATAAACTATGACTTCAAACCAAGTATTGGCCGATGATTGCCTGCAAGACAAGGTTTTACTGATCACTGGCGCGGCACAGGGATTCGGCGCTGAACTATCAAAAAAAGCTGCCTCAATGGGCGCTACCGTCGTGTTGCTGGATCACCAAGTAAAACTGCTGGAAAAACTCTACGATGATATCGTCATGCAAGACTGGCCTGAGCCGGCGATCTACCCTTTTGACTTCAAGGGGGCCAAACCGGATGACTACCATACACTTGTGGCAAACATTATTAATACACTCGGTCATCTCGACCAGGTGATTCAAAACGCGGCGACATTCAGACATCTCACCCCCATTGTTCACCATTCGATTGAAAACTGGTATGAGATAATGCAGGTCAATATTAATGCGCCTTTTTTATTAACCCAGGCTTGTCTGGGCGCATTGGATCAGGAACAACAGACAGCGTTAATTTTCGTCGATGATAAACCAAGACTGGACGACATGGCTTTTTGGGGCGCTTATGGTGTCGCAAAATTTGCGCTGGAGGGACTCATGCATACCGTCAGTTGTGAAGTAGAAAGTAATACCCATTGTCAGGTGTTATGCTATGACCCGGGGCCACTACCGACAAAACTGCTATCGCGAATTATACCCGCCGCAAAAATAGAAGATCTTCCAACGATGGATAACGCGATTGATGACATCATGTGGCTATTGGCCTGTCAATCCAGGACCTATCACGGAATGTCCCTTAAAAAGGGCTTTCGCAAGCAATAGTTAGTTATTGCCAAAGATCAATGTTACCGCCTTTCTTTTCTATTTTCGCTCGACGCTCTTGTAAATAGCGCTGAAAATTGGGCTGCTTTAAATAGGCTTTTTCATGAACATAGGCCATCGAGCCTTGCACATGAAATGCTTTTAAGTAAGCTTCAGTGCGAAATATTTCTTCCCCCTTGGCATTAAAAAAAACCATGCTCGGCGAATACTTGACTTTAATTTTTTGCGCCCATTTGCTAACTGTCGTTGTCTCCCCGGTTGGATCTACGATCTTATCATTCGACCAGGTATCTACCAACACCACATTCAGATGACTAAGTTCGGCTTTGGTTATTTTTCGCTTAAAAATATCATTATGTAACTCATCACAAACTTTACAACTAGGCTGCTCGAATAGGACTAACAAAGGTTTCCCTTGTTTTAGAATCTTTTTTAAGTCATACGGCGGCTTGAGAATACCTGCTGTGTAATGCATTTTTGCACTGGCTGTTTTTGGTAAATTGTTTTTGTAATAGTCCCTAAAACTGAGCTTGGTCTCATTTTTCCCGGCGATATATTTTAAAACTTGTGTTAGCTTACCCGGAAAATAGTAACCATTAACGCGTAAAATTACCTTACCTTTTTCATTAAGAAATAACAGCGTTGGCGTAAAATTGACTTTAAACTCTGTGGCAAAACCTTTTTCACTGATGGTTTTTCCCGTTAGATTAATCACTTCTTTACTGCCCCACATATTAATCGCAATCAATTCGAAGTGCTTTTGTGTATAGTCTGCGATCTCTTTTTGACCGAAATTATCCTGTAATAATTTTTTGCAATAAGGGCAACCGTCCTGATAAAAATACAATATAACTCGCTTTTT
>QIJM01000148.1 GCA_003232445.1 Paraglaciecola arctica | reverse complement strand
AAAGACGCGCCTTTATTTTCCAAGGCAAGTTATGAACTGCTACGTGATGGTTTTGAAAAAGAAGCCAAGGTATTGATTGAAAAATCCACCAGTATTAGTCGTACTGCCGAAGATTTAACACGCTTAGGGCTGTTACAACTTTCTCTTAACAACCTTGATGGCATAGTCAATTTAGAAGAGGCGGTGAGTAAGTCGCCTGAATTGGTGGGTGCACAAACCACTCTAGCGAAAGCGTACATAGTCACCAAGCAATATGACAAAGCATTGGAACTGGCCAGTAATTGGAAAAACACCAGCCCTGATGATGCAAAACCCTATTTGTTGGCTGGCGATGTTTATACAAGGCAACAGAAATTTACCGAAGCGAAAGTAGAATTTAAAAAAGCATCAGCGCTAGACAGTACTAGTCCTTCACCAAGATTAGCCATGGTTAACTTGGTGGTGGCACAAAAAGATATGCAACAGGCTACCCTGCTGTTAGAACAATTACTGATTGAGTTTCCGAATAATATACCTGCATTGGCGACTTATTATTTGGTCAGTAAACAAGATAATAAACAATCATCAGGAATTGCAAAAATCCAATCTGCTTTTGACCGCGAACCTTCAAATATTGCTACAAGGTTACTGTTAGCTCGTGTTGAGGTTGTTGAAACCAATTACCAAAACGCCATTGAGCTGTTGACCGAAGTAAAAGACCAAAAAGATTTGCCAAAAGCTTATTGGAAAACATTAGGTCAAAGTTTCATTAAAACCAACCAACTGCGGCCGGCGACTTTGCATTACGATGCATGGTTGGCAAAAGAGCCAAATGATAAGGACGCCATCATAGGTAAATTATTATTACTCGATAGCAAGAATAAGTTTGCAGAAGCCTCGCAATTAACCCAAGGCTATCTTAACAATCGTGACGATGTGCAGATGCAGTTGTTAAACACCCATTTTTTACTTATGCAGGCGGATTACCTCGCTGCTCAAAAGGTGTATGATGCGTTGCCAGAGAATGTACTTGGGTTACCCTTGGCCAAAGGTTTTCTGGCGCGCTTTCAGTTAAACAATAAACAACCAGAGTTGGCGTTAGAAAACGCGCTGGTTGTTTATAACGCCACACCTAATAATAGAAACCTGATCCTGTTGGTATCTATTTACGATACGTTGAAGCAGCCAAACAAAACCATGGAATTGCTTAAGCAGCATGTTGAAAAACAACCCACAGATTTGGCCGCAAGAATGTTACTGGCCGAAAGACAGATAGGTGGAGACCAATCTGTCGCAATGGCAACCTATGAAGTGGCTTTACAACAAAACCCAAACAACTATATTGCCAGTAATAACTTAGCGTATTTGTATTTACAAAAAGGTGATATTGATAAGGCTAAGGGTTATGGGGAAAAAGCAGTTGAACTCAAACCAAATAACTCTGCGGCATTAGATACCTTAGCGCAAATATATGTGGCGGAAAAAGACTATAGAGAAGCTTTAAGTTTATATGATCTGGCGATAACCGATGCCATGCAAAATGAGGAGATTTATCTCAATTACGTTGAAACACTATTATTAGCTGAAGAAACATTTTTAGCTGAACGTAAACTTAAGCAGCGCGAGATGAAACAAAGGAAATCTATTATTAGAGAAGCGAAGCTAAAAGCTGATTTTGGTATTGAGTAGTACTTGTATACCATACCACCTCAAAATGCGCGTTCCCTTCGGGCGGGTTTTTGAGGTGGTATGG
>QIJM01000448.1 GCA_003232445.1 Paraglaciecola arctica | reverse complement strand
AGAGCATACATGATAGACGGAGAAGAGCCATTCGAATTTGAAGACAGCAAATACCTCATTTTCCTTCGTCAGTTTATGCGAAACATATAGTCCTTTACTGATAGTATCTATAGATACACATATCTTCCTAATTGAATTAAAACTTGGTTTTTTCTTGTCTGGTTCCCATCTATGAACAGATGATTCATTGCAGTTAATAAGAACAGCAAACTCCGACAATCTGGGTACCAGGGACATCCTCGCCAAATGTTACACTTAGCACAGTATTATTGACGTTAAATAACCTCTATCGAAGATCAGATTAATCTTGCATAAGAACAGTAAGCGTCTAGCTAACCCCACCTAGCATTAAATCATACTGCTTTTAAACTGCTCACTATTCCAACATAGCGAGCATATAAGTAAACGTCCAGCAAACCACACCTAGCCCTTAGATAATTTTTCTGTCAACACCTCATTCCACGGCATCAAGTCTGCAATATCCCCAGAATATCCCGGCAACCTCTCAAACAATAATTTCAAATAATCAAAGGGGATCAGCCCATTGGCTTTTGCCGTTTCAATTAAGCTATACAATACCGCGCTCGCGGTTGCGCCATTTTCAGTATTTGCAAACATCCAGTTTTTGCGCCCAATGACAAAGGGTTTTATTGCGCGCTCCGCTCGATTGTTATCAATATTTAGCTCACCACTTTCGATGTATTTATTTAGCTTTGGCCATTGTCTTATGCAGTAAGCAACGGCTTTTCCTATGCTCGATGTGGGGGGTATATGTTGCACGGATTTATCTAGCCATTTTTTAAATTCTTCTAATAATTTTTTACTTTGTTGTTGGCGTGTTTCGTATTTTTCTTCTGCCGATTTATCTTTTATTTCTTTTTCAATTCGATACAGTTTTTGAATGTGATTGATGGCCCAGTCTGCTTTTCCGGTTTTGCCTTTTACCTGGACTTTTTTAACGTCCATAAATTTTCTGCGCGCATGCGCCCAACACCCGACTAATGTTGTTTTTGTGTTTTCATACCCCGCATAGCCATCCACTTGCAGGTAGCCGTTATAGGTTTGTAAATAGTCATTCACACATTGAGCACTTCGACTGTTTTTATAATCGTAAATAACAATGTTGGGTGGATGATGTTTTCTTGATGGATCCTTATTTTTTGGTGAATCCGTACCGGTGCAGTAAACCCACATGTAGCATTTACTTTTATCTACATGAATAACTTTCAATGGCGTTTCATCGGCGTGAATAACGCTTTGTTTTAATTGAGTGTGATGAAGGCGCTTATATACCGGGTTTAATAAGGGGATGATTTTCAACATCCAGCTCGATAAGGTTTTACGGTTTAAATCGATACCGTATTGCTTAAATAAACTTTCCTGGCGATATAAGGGCAGCGCATACTGATATTTGTTGGTGATAACATGGCTGAGCAGTGAGGGCGTGGCCATGCTTTTTGGGATGGGTGAGTTAGGCGCTGGCGCTATTTTTATTTGTGTTTTTATGCCTTGCTGTTCACAGCATCGGCAACTGTATTTAAGCCGGATGTTTTCAATCACTTTCACGTGTGCGGGCACGAACTCTAATTGCTCACTTTTATCTTCGCCCATTTTATGCAGTGCATGCCCGCAATCAGTGCAGATTTTATCTGCATCATTAATGTCATGAATGAGGGTTTCTCGGGGTAGGTCTTTGGGTAGCGGGCGACGCTTTGGTTGGTTTCGTGTATGG
>QIJM01000557.1 GCA_003232445.1 Paraglaciecola arctica | reverse complement strand
GCACCTGAGGAGATCAGGTTCGTTGAGAGTTAACTGTCCCCGCAGGTTACTCATCCTAACAACCGCCTAGTCAACCCACTCCCCCGTACACACTGTTGCCTCAAACTCAGACTCAACGCTTTAGGTTCAGCGAACAACATAAAGTGCTTTTTCGATCGAGTAAGCCCCGTATAAATCAATTCCCGATTCAACCCACGCCCTTGATTATTAGTCGTAATAGGCGGTAAACATAAATAGACGGACTCGAACTCTGATCCCTGGCTTTTGTGGATGGTCATGGCGTATAAGGTTTCTAGGCGAGGTAGGCGGCTGGGTAATAATCCTCTTAGGTCGCCTTCTGGTGTGACAAACCAGACTTTGGTTAAAGTTGAGTTATTGGGGTCTGGCATGACTATGCCTACGTCGCCGTTGAATAATTTCAGTTGGTGATCATTTTTCGAGAGCATCACGGGTCTGCCGATATAGAAGTCTTTGCTGTTATCAATTAGGCCTTGTTTGTGTAATTCGCTCTCGATCAAAGTATTTAGCTGCATAACGCCCCAGTATCCACTCTTTTGTGCGCATAATACTTGTTGTTGATCCCAATATTTAAATGCTTTGCGTAAGTCACCTTGTTGTATGGCTTGGGTGTATTGTTGATAAATCGGCAACAGCTGAGTGATGAGTGTTTTGAGTATTTCGTTAGCCACTGTTTGCGTTGAAATTTGGGTAGGTTGATACCAATTTATGTCTGTGCATTGTTCGTTATTTAACAAATTAAGACACTGGGTAACCTGCCCTGCTTTAACTTGTTTAGCTAATTGCCCGATGCCACTGTTCTCACCAAATCTATGACTTTTTACTAACCTGACCACATTGTCTCTAATAACACTTTCACCTGTTTTTGAAGCGCTAGTTTTAATGTTGGGTACAGCGGATAAAGTGGGAAGCGACATCAACTTTATTAAGTGATGCTGCATAGTTTGGCTATAAGCCATCAGCGAATTATCAAAAGTTTCACCTTGAAAATGACTGGCCGCGCAGATATCAGATAACACACTGCCGGTCTCTACAGAGGCGAGTTGATCTTGGTCGCCTAACAAAACAATCTGTGCATGTTTAGGTAATGCGGCGAATAGTTTTGCCATGAGTGGCAAGTCGACCATTGATGCTTCATCAAGCACGAGTACATCCAAATGTAGTGGATGATTGGCGTTGGCTTTGAAATAAGGGCTTTGTGGTTTAGCGCCTAATAAGCGATGAATGGTTTGGCACTGTAATTTTTGTTTTGCTGCACTGATGGACTCTGTCAATCTAGCGGCGGCTTTGCCTGTTGGGGCAACGAGTTGTATGTTTAGGATTTTGCCTTTTTTAGAGGCCAGTCCTTGTAATAACGCTAACAGTTTTGTGACTGTTGTTGTTTTACCTGTACCCGGACCACCTGTAATAAAACTGAGTGTTTGGCTTGCAGCGATACATACTGCTATTTTCTGCCAATCGAGGATTTGGCTATCTGCATTATTATGCTCTTCATCAAACAAATCACTTAATAAAGCCTGTGCAGCAGTAATATCTAAGTTTAGTATTTTAGGCGCTTTTTCTCTGATGATAGCGGCTAGTTGTGACTCATATTGCCAATATCGCTGCAAGTAGAGTTTTCCGTTTTGCAGGATAATCGGCTTTGCAGCTTGTTCATCTAAGTTAACCACCGTTGTAGACAAGCGCGCGAAAGTACGTGCGATTTCTATATGGGTCAGCAACATGCTTAACTCTGGAAAACGATATACGCTTAAAAATGGTTGGCCTAATTTTTCTAAATCAATACAGCTGTGTTGTTCACCTGATTGGGCGCTCACATAGGCTGCCAACATAGTTAGGCATTCTCTAGCTGAGGTGTCTGATGCATCTTGGACCGATTCTTCACTATAAACAAAATCTGCAAATGCCATGTCGATAGCACGGATTTTAGACATCTTAAGTAATTGCTCAAGCCCGTCTTTTAAGGCTGGGTTGTTTTGAACTTGCATCAACATAAGAGGTTTACCATAAGTCTAACTGTCCTTGTTGTTGCGGATCATTTTTAATTTGCTCTGTTTTTGCTGACGATTTACCCGAGAATAAATCGTCTAATGCTTCGATCATCGATTTTTCAGGTAAAACAAAATACACACCATTGCCCGGTGTTGTTTGGCTCATTCCCCGTATAAACAAATAATAAGCACCGCCTATATGAGTGTGATAATCATAATTAGGCAGTTTGTGTTTTAGCCAACGATGCAAAGCCAAGGTATATAAAATGGCTTGTAAGTGATAATCGTGCCCTGTCATCGCTTGTTCCATGGCCGAATAATGGTAGTTGTCATAACTATCACCTAAATGGTTAGATTTATAATCGGCTACATAAAACTTGCCTTTAAATTCAAACATTAAGTCGATAAAACCTTTGATCATGCCGTTAAGTTGCTCGAACTGGTAATCACGGGCATGTTGTTTGAAATACTGATTAATAATGTGATTGAAGTCGCCTACCTTCACTTCATGCAAAGGCATGTGAAATTCCATCTCCACTTTTACTTGTTTAGCAGATAACTGAGCCAAGCTTAAAGCGGGTGTTTGCGTAGCTGTTTCAGGTTCTGCTTCAGCACTAAATGGTGCGAGCAATACATCCGTTAACCAGTTTTCTAAGCAGTCATGCCATTCATCGTCGATACCAAACCAAGTAGATTGTTGGGTTATTACCTCTGACAGCTGTTCTGGTTTTTGTAGATCAATGTTTTCTAACACACCATGTAAAAACGAACCTGCGTTAGCTCCTCGCTCAAAACTAAAAGGACTTTTCGCTAGCTCAGAATTTTGTGCTAATTGCTCAGCGAGTTCTTCACCCTGCACTAGGTTTAACACTTGGTCTTGACCTTCATCTTGCCCCGGCGCAGGCATGTCCAAATGCACTTGCTGACTGCTAATGGCCGAATAACTGGTTAAACGCCACGCCCTGTTTACTGGTCTTGTCA
>QIJM01000146.1 GCA_003232445.1 Paraglaciecola arctica | reverse complement strand
TTGTTCAATAGCACGCGAAAGGTTGCTTAAAAACAGTCGATAATCACCCATTTTCACAGCACTCATACCCGCTGCACCACTGACATGAAAACGCTGGATATATTCTTCACGATAACGTTGTAATTCATTCAGGCGCTGCTGCGCTTGGCTGAATGCCGATTGTGAATCGCCCAGTGACCGGGCCGCTTGCTGCTCATGGTTTTCAGCCACTTTAACCACGGGTTCAAGCCGTTGAGAACGTTTCATTGTATTGCCACTGTTTGCGTTAGTCTTATGTTTCGGTTTTCTGAAAAAGCCCTGAGGTAGAGTATAGCGGCTGTTATGGAAGATAAATCAAGCCTAGGCTGTCGAAAATCCTGCTAACACCGGGTTATTAATTTCCCGGTTTTTGGATTTTCATTTCATCAAAAAATACCTGTCTTTTCTTACGCAAGGTATAAGGAATATTTTTGTTCTCCCATTCCTTCAAGTCATGGTGACTGACTTGCCGTAGGGTTTGCGCCATTGCTGCATCATCAAATCTTCCACACAAGGCTGGAATCAACAACGTAGAACGGTTCATATCGGCATGAGGACTTCGTGCAACAATATGCTTGAAACGACCAAAGAGCGACTCAATAATGTCGCTACTAATCAATAAAGGTAAAGTGGTTATCTGTTTCCTGATGTGAGTATGCTGATGCAGCCAGTCTAACAATCGTACTTTTACTGTCGAGTCCGGCATCAGTTTTTCGGATGCTTTCAGGGTTTGTTTTTGACTGGCGTCGTCAAGACCGTTGTTTTTAAGCGTCTTCATGATGCACGACACCACTTTTGTCGTGTTTGAAAAGTCATTGATGAAATGTCTTGACCGGGAAAAATTGGGTAACGCCTTATCCAGTTTTTCCAATAAAGTTTGCTCTTGTTCTACAAGTTTGGTTATAGGGGTAAGTTTATCGAATACTCCCTGTACTTTTTCTGCCCATTTCCCCAGATTTCCAATGCTTTGAAAGCGTCCTTTGCTGCGTAGTTTGGGAGGGACTAAAAATGCAAGATCTGTTTGCCGCAGGTTTTTTGCTCCGTTATTTGCCAATGTAATGAAGTGCTTATACTCATCCGTTTTTTCGAATTGAGACTTCAGAGCCAAGGCAATAACATGACCTATATCTTCAATGATGTGTGGTGCCGTATCTTGTTTTTCTGTGTATAGCCTGACACCTTTGTGTAATGTGCGATCATTATCTTTGATGATTGCCTCAGGGCTTCCCGCTCGACCAAAGACTTTTTCCAGGTCAAGTGAAATACTTTCACCGTTCACGCTGTCAGAAATGCTCAGACCAATGCATTCACAATCCTCAAGACAGATAGCTTGCTTTTTTTTCGACAAACTATCTATCTTTACCCGTAGAACAACCAGCGCTTTTTTGGTTCCGATATCAATAGAATGATCAACAATAGCAACCCAGGGTTCGTTGATGGGAGCAACTTGCCTGAGCATCCCAAGCCCCAGTCGTAATGTCCAGTTAATCACTGAGGTAAAATGCGGAATCCACTGAAAAGGATAACGTGATCGGTTTTTGAGTAATTTCAGGGTACGAGGCACACTACGATAAGAAATGACCGCTTGTAAAACAAGCAATACGGATAAGATACGAACTTCCTGAGCAGGCTTTATATCAACGACAGGGGCTACGGATCGAGCTGTTTTTTTTGCATTCCATTTTTAGCGCTGTTCTGTATTTTCAGCGCTTGTATTTGATGTTTGAGTCGTCGTTCAGTTTTTTTCAGATCTCTAATTTCATTAGCTCGCTGGACAGCTTTATCTTTCCAGTCGTTACGACTATGGACTAATTTTGATTGTTGAAGCATAGATGCACGATCCGGTTTTAGATATTGGCTGCCTTTATTACATAATCCACCATCATATTCAATGCAAATAAAACTGCCTTCTGACTAATCCAAAAACCGGGAGGGTAAATCTGATGGATAAATACGGTATTTCGACAGCCTAGTGCCGCGTCCTTTAAATTCGCACCTTATGCTTGCAGCGGCCGCCCTCGGTAAGTCCACTTAAAAGGCTTGGCCATTGTTTGATTGA
>QIJM01000528.1 GCA_003232445.1 Paraglaciecola arctica | reverse complement strand
AATAAGCGGTGATACTGCTGGTTTAATGTATATTTTACACGAAGGATTACATGGTAACTTAGGCAATATTGCTTCGTCTGCACTCAAACAACACGCAAAACTTGGCACTAAACACCTGATTGAAGAATTTATTCAAGAAGTGTGTGACGCTTTGGATTCTATCTATCAAGCCGATGAAAATGAAATCGACTTCTACGAAAAATTATCCTTCTTTGAAGAAACCGCACAGGCATTTGGTCGCAGTTGCTTGATGTTAAGTGGTGGCGCTGGCCTTGGATTTTTTCATTGTGGCGTAATCAAAGCGTTGGTAGAACAAGACTTACTGCCTAAAGTGGTATCGGGTGCCAGCGCGGGTTCAATTATCGCTGCACTTGTTGGTACACGCACCAATGAAGAATTACTAGACGTTATTAAACCAGAGGTCATACAACAAAAATTTAAACAGTGGCGACTATGGCAAGGCTTTGGTAAAGACAGTTTGCTCGATAGCAGTCATCTAGAAAATGCCTTAATTGAATTATTTGATTTAACCACCTTTGAAGAAGCCTTTAAGAAAACGGGGCGTCATATGACAATCACAGTATCTCCGGCTGATTTGCATCAACATTCACGTTTGTTAAACGCTAAAACCTCACCCAATGCTATTATTACTCAGGCTGTCAGAGCCTCATGTGCTATCCCAATATTATTTAAGCCGGTGCAACTAAAAGCCAAAAATAGAGCCGGTGATGTAGTGCCGTATATACCCAATCGACGTTTTGCCGACGGCTCTATTATGGCCGACCTGCCCTTTGACCGTTTAGCCCGTTTATATGGTGTGAATCATAGTATTGTTAGTCAAACTAACTTGATTGCAGTGCCCTTTTTAGCTCGCGACAAAAGAGATACCACCGGCTTGGTAGGATTAACATGGCGCTATGCTGCAAAAATTGCCAAAGTGAACAGCATCTTTGCCTTTGATATACTTGAAAACCTAATTAGCCACCGTGCTGCTAGGTTAGGTATACATAAAGTGCGTTCAATTATTGATCAACAGTATGTGGGCGATATCAATATTTTGCCTAGTGCCAGCTTTGCCAATCTTAAACATATTGCTTCAAACCCCAGCTTAAAAAGTATCCAAGAACTTATTCACCACGGCGAACGCGCCACTTGGCCACAGCTAGATTTGATTAAGCGAAACACCTTGATCAGCAAAACGCTCAGGGAATACTTAACCAAATTAAAGCAAAGAGAAGCGAGATTACTCAGTGATCACAATGGATTACGAGTAGTCAATAATTAGCGAGTTTTAAGCCAGTCGTCACTTTTGGCAAAAACTGTTAATCAGGTTTATCGGTCACCGCTCCGGTAGAAGCAGAGCTGACTGTTCTCGCATATTTTGCTAACAGTCCTCTGGTGTATTTAGGTGCCGGCTGTTGCCAGCTATGCTTCCTCTTTGCCATTTCTGCATCATTGATATTAAGCGTCATCTGACGACTTTGCGCGTCAATGGTAATGCTATCACCATTTTCTACCAACGCGATGGCACCGCCCTCATAGGCTTCAGGGGTGATATGGCCTACTACAAACCCCCTGCTGCCGCCTGAAAAGCGACCATCGGTGATAAGCGCAACATCGTTGCCTAAGCCTTTGCCCATAATTGCGGAGGTGGGGCTCAACATTTCACGCATACCAGGGCCACCTCTTGGGCCTTCATAGCGAATGACAACCACATCACCGGCTACCACTTGGCCATCAATAATAG
>QIJM01000523.1 GCA_003232445.1 Paraglaciecola arctica | reverse complement strand
ATAATGAGTTTGCCAAAGAGCATCAGGCCGGTTATGGCGGCGATGGTAAAAAAGGGTGTGTATTGATCGTATAAACTTGTTTCCTGTTTAAAGATTAGGCGCAGGATAAACGCGATGGCGACAATGCTGATTAACCAGGCGATAGTCTCCAAAACATAAAATATAATATTTTTCTGATAACGCTGTGCATAGACATCATAGCGTTCCTTTTGCCTTCGATAGGTAGTCATGATAGCAAGTGCCAAAAGCGCGCAGAATGTGGCAAATAAAAAGTACTCAATCGTGCCAGGCGTTACTGGGCCTGCTTTGGAGAACAGACTGGAAATATAGGTGACGGCCTCGCTGGTTTTGTGCGAACTGGATGTTAGTAATACCATCACTGTATAAGCCATAGTTAGCATCATAAACAAGTTTAGTAACACCCCACGTGCAAAGGCAACGATCAGTGGCCAAATAGTCAATCCTTGTCCTGGCATCAAAAACGATGCATGACGTCTTATCCAGGTGACGCTGCTTTTGTTATCTCGATTAAAAGGAAAACATTCATCTTTATCCTTCCTGCTTTTTGAGGGTCGTTGCTTTTGATTTAAATAGGTATAAGAGGCGCCGATATAGCCTCCACCGGAGACAGTAGATAGATAATCGACATCGCCAAGTATTTGCCTGTTTTTCAGAGCCTGTAATACACCCAGATTAAATGACGCTGATCGAATACCGCCACCGGAAAAAGCTAGTCCGACCATGTCAGACGAAAATATATTTTTAGAGTTAGAGTTTAACAGTTTAATGGCTTCAATCTGGGTTTCGATAAACTCAATGACTTTGTCTTTATTTTGATGTTTACTATAATCAGTGCCAATAGTTTTTTGTATATTTGTAAACGCTTCCTGAATATAGGCGCATTGAGCTTCTAAAGACTTGATCGATTTTTTTTTAGATGAATTATGATAGTCCTGCAGTTCAAGCGTGATGTCTTCTGGTTTTTCCGTATTTATCTTTTCGAGTGTTTTAGTTAAACCCTTTTTAGCGATTTCTAGTGCAGACGTAGGGTTTAGCTCGGACTTTGCGGACGGATGATTTTTTTTGTCTTTTTCGCAATAGCAATGAATCACTTCCTCAATATTCTGATAAACTTTATCTAAAATTTCGTAGTAAGCACTTTTTTTCGGATCGCTGATATTCAGTTCGATTGAGATGTATCGATTAACACTACTGTAGTCTGATAAACAGATTCGACGTCTAATAATTGCATGAGTTTCATCATCAAGAAGGATGTTTATGTTTTTCGGGTAAACAGTCTCTTGATTGTTACTGAAATGTTCTTCCATCATCCTGTCCTTTTGAAAGATAGTATCACTAGTAAAATAGGAATTATTATTTTCTATTCTAGTGACTAATCTAAACTATTCATACTTTTATTTGCACTACCTGGCATCCGTTGTAAGTGGTGCTAAACGATTAGTAATTTATTCAATACTAATTTTACTTTGCCACTATGGAAGCAAGTCGAAGGAGTCAGGTACTTTAATGACATGGACTTAAAAAAACCATGTGTCTGGTTGATGGTGATGTTTATGATAGCCTGGGACTGGAACGTTTAGAGGATCGTGTTGAAAATGTGTTGGTCGTTAAGAAAAATTTAAGCGTTACTGTTTACCGGTGCGTAATTTTTATTTAGGTAACCAATAATACTTTCAGAGTCATACATCCAGGTATGATTACCTTCTTGATCAGTAATTCTAAGGCA
>QIJM01000135.1 GCA_003232445.1 Paraglaciecola arctica | reverse complement strand
CTTGCTCAGAAGATTCTAATTTTGGCGATAATATAGAAGAAACTGAAAACCTCTGGAAGAAATTCGCATTATTTCTCTACGGGGGTAAAATCTATGAGTAACGCTTATAAAAACGCATAACAATGCAAATCAGCCGACCCAATTCCGCGGCGTTTCGTTTGTGGCGAATGCCACAAGCCTCTCACTGCTATATTGGGCGGCTGATTTGCGACGTTATGTGTAGTAGAAATGTGCCTAAAAACTTTTACTTAGACTCATTTCTAGATGTTAAATCAATATATCTACCCAGTTAAAACTAAGCTCTCAATGAGGGCTTTACCCATTTTTTAGTCATGGCTTCATCATCTAGCGGGGTTTGAGCAATAGAATTTGTGTAGTTGCTCATTGTTTTAATGCTTAGGCCAAGAATTACTTCCATAGCTTGTTGCTCGCTGTATCCGACATTGAAAAATGCTTTAAGGGCGTTAGGCTCAATACTACCTTGGGTGCGTATTAGTTCTCGTGTAAAGATCCTCAGTGATTCGTGTTTCTTATCTAATAAGGGCGCACCGCAACGGAGAGATTCAACATCTTGTTCTGCCATACCCGCATTTTCGGATAGAATTGTATGCCATGGTGTGCAGTACTGACAGTTATTTTCAAAATTGGCAGTTTGGTACACAATTTGTCGCTCAATCTCGGACAGGCTGGATTCATTAAACTCATCCCATGCATTCATATAAGAAGCCAAAAGAGCGGGTGCTTGAGCCATAACCTTCTCTACATTTGGAATCAAGCCAAAATTTTCTTTAGCTTTAGTTAAATAAGAGTGCGATTTTACAGGTGCACTGTCTTTATCCATTAAGGGAAAAGGTGCTATCTCGTTTTTACCCATTGTAATATTTCCTTTAGGTAAGTTGTCGATTAAATGTAAATTGAAAGCTTTCATGAACGACTTTACTTCTATACAATAAAAAAAGAAAGTACGCACCTTTTGGTAACCATGAAGAATATGAAAAAAATGCATAAACTACCCCAAGAGATCAGTCAGAAAAACCCCGATGTTTTTCGAGAAAAATGTCCTACTCGCCACCTGCTAAATAAAGTATCCGGGAAATGGAGCATGCTTATTGTCGATGCTTTACATAATAAAAGCTTGCGCAATGGTGAGTTAATGCGAACTGTAGAAGGCATTTCACAGAAAATGCTTACACAAACTTTACGCGAGCTGGAAGAAATACAACTCGTCAAACGACATGACATGCAAACGGTTCCGCCACATGTCGAATATGGATTAACAGCATTGGGAAAATCTCTGCGCGAAAAAATTTGCGCTATGGATAGGTGGATAGAAGAGAATATGTTAGAACTTATTTCTAATAATCCATCAATTCAATTGAAACGTAACAAAACGTAGATGTGGCTGACAGGAAATACACACATGTTAACTTTCCCATAAGTAAAGCTATGTTTTCTAAATAACAATTGCTGTAATCGAGGCATGAAATGCAAACGCCAAAGCGACGGACGTAAACTGGATCATCATACTTTACAGATGATGCGGATGCAGGCGATTAAGGCCCATAAAAGGTGGGCAGTCGGCATTGGCTATTGCCAAGAGTATGGGATTCTCACCTCAAGCGGTCTATCGCTGGCTGCGAGATTACCTCAACGGTGGCCAGGCCGCGCTTGTGGCGAAACCCATCCCGGGTCGCCCTCGCCCGCCCAAACTCTCGACGGAACAGATCGCCTGGGTTGCCCGTATCGTGCGAGAGGATACGCCACTGCAACACAAATTCCCGTTCGGGGTGTGGACGCTCCGGCTTATTCGTGAATTGATTATCCAAAAGTTTGGCGTGACCTTGGAGAATTGCCACGACCAAGGAAGAATTGATTGAGTTCGTAGACGAAGCGCTGATGAGATTGAAGGTGATTACCGATTTGACCAAATCTATCTTCGGTCAACCCGAGACAATTATATTCTACGTAGCTTTAGTTGCTGAAAGGTTAGTAAGTTGTTATGCCTTGAACATCCCAGAGGAGGACTCCCCAATGAACAAGTTAATAAAGTCCATTCAGCTAGTTATAATTGGCGGAAGCGTCGTATTTTTTGTGGCAGGTGTGAAACACGGAAATGCTGTGGCCGCAGAAAGTAGTTCACAAGAAGATATTCAAATCATTCCAATGTCTGTTGAAAGAGCGGCGCACCAGTCTACGTTACTCACAGAAGGTGTTGGTCATCGGAGGCTATGATGAACGAATCCAACCTTCGGAGTCAGTGTGATTAATGGCAGAGAGGTGACACTAAGAATTCGTGAATATTTTGAAAACGGTATAACAATCGCATGCACTCGGACAGAAAAAAGGCGTCGCTCGTTCCTCGCTCTGCTTTTTTCTACCGGTGATGCGAGGCGTTAGCCCTCATAAGGAGCATCACATGGAATCGCTAAAATCTTTATCAGAACTCTGCGTTCCAGGCGAACGTCAACAGAACTTTGTGGTAATAACCGACCCTAAATTGCATAGTTTCAGGGAAAGCACACTTGAAGATGTTTATGCGGAGGCTTCA
>QIJM01000616.1 GCA_003232445.1 Paraglaciecola arctica | reverse complement strand
ACCATCTTCAAGCAATTGTTTTTGCCACTGTGGAATAAATACTTTGCAAAAGTCATCGACATCACAATACAACTCAACTAAATTCTTCATGCCTGTTCCTCGTTTAAATCAGATGTTTTTTGGTCGAAAAATCCGATCTTGGAACAGGCAATTAGTTCCATTTCTTAAACAAGATTCAGGTTAACTAAACGAAGTCAAAAGATTACGGTTGATTTGCCCGCCGATCCTAACTTGGTTAGCGTAGTTAAACTTAAACAAAATGATCAAAAAATATCCCCTTGCAATAAGCCGCCAGTTTTATTAGTTTCAGGCAACTCACAAAAATTTAAAAAGATATTCCATGAAGCATTTACTCTTTTGTACCGTAGCGGCAGGTATTTCTATTTCTGCTTGTTCGCCAATAACAGAACGTTATGAGACAACGCAACCGGTATCCGTTGATGCGGACTTTCGTGCCACAGGTATTGTCGCAGGCTCTTTACCTGACGTTATTGAAGCACTTAATAGTAAAGAAATAAGCTCACAAGCCCTAGTAAAGTTATATCTCGACCGTATTGAAAAAATTGACAAAAACGGGCCTAGGTTACAATCCATTTTAGCTCTTAATCCAGATGCGATGGCAAACGCAAAGGAGCTTGACCAACTGCGTGCAGCAGGTGAAATTTTGGGTCCCTTGCACGGCGTACCTGTTTTACTTAAAGACAATATCGAGTCAAAAGACCGCATCGCCACCACAGCTGGAGCACTTGCGCTCAAGGATAATATAACTGGACGTGACAGCCCTCTGGTTGCCGGTTTGCGTGCTCAGGGAGCGATAATTTTGGGCAAAACCAACCTGAGTCAATGGGCCAATTTCCGCTCAGAAGATTCGCTGAGTGGCTGGAGCGCGTTGGGTGGACAGGTCAGAAATCCGCATATATTGGATCGCAATCCGTGTGGTTCTAGTTCAGGATCAGGTGCCGCCACCGCTGCTTCGCTTGCCGCTGCTTCGGTAGGGACTGAAACCAACGGTTCGATTATCTGCCCGTCAAACGCCAATGGGATTGTAGGGTTTAAACCTACCGTGGGTCTTGTGCCTCAGCAGTATGTTATTCCTATTTCTGTTTCTCAGGATACAGCAGGCCCGATGACTAAAACTGTGATGGGCGCCGCTTTGATGATGAATGCCATGGCAACCACCACACCCGATACAGACTATAGCGCGGGCCTAACAAAGGACGCTCTAAAAGGTGTGCGAGTGGGCGTATTGAATTTTGCCAAAGGAGAGTCAAAGCCAATATTGGATCGCTTTAAAACCGCGTTGATTGATCTTGAGGCCGCAGGAGCCATTCTGGTTGACATAGATGAGCGCCCAGACACCCCCGATGATTTTGGCAAAATGAGCTACGACATTCTTAAATACGAATTTAAAGATGGTTTGAATGCCTATCTGGCCTCCACATCTCCTGAACAGGTAACCCCCCGCACCTTGCAACAGCTGATTGCTTTTAATCAGGCGAATAAAAACATTGAACTAGCCTTGTTTGACCAAAACATTTTTGTCGCTTCGCAAGCAATGGACTCTCTTGAAAGTGAGGAATACAAAACAGCGGTTGAAACAGTGCAAAAATCAACTCAACAAGAAGGCATTGATACACTCTTGCAACAATACAATGTGCAAGTACTTTTGGCACCCTCGGGGCCGATGGTTCCAAGAGTCGATCCTATCAATGGCGACGTTTGGCCTAATGGCTGGCCGGGATATGGTAGTCATGCCGCACGAGCCGGATATCCTCATGCGACAGTGCCAATGGGTGGGATCCATGCCATTTCGGTTAGCCTGTCATTTATTGGCGGTAAAAACACCGATGCTGAGATACTCTCCTATGCCTATGGATACGAACAACATTCGTTACGTAGGCTAGAGCCGCAGTATCTCAAAAATGCAGAAGCCATTCCTTTTATTGCAGATGCAATGAAGGGATATAGCGGAGGTCAGCAATAGCGGTTGTGGGCGGTATTTATCCCGAGTTCAGGTTAT
>QIJM01000024.1 GCA_003232445.1 Paraglaciecola arctica | reverse complement strand
CACCAACGAGAAATGCATTGACGTTATTTTTACGCATTAAATTTACATCATCTTGAGTATCTATTCCACTTTCAGTAACTACAATACATCATGAAATACATCAGTTAATGAACCAACATCGTATCAAGATCAGTTTCGAAAGTATGAAGGGTGATGAGATGGTACACCCGGCGCGATTCGAACGCGCGACCTTCGCCTCCGGAGGGCGACGCTCTATCCAGCTGAGCTACGGGTGCATATAAAAAGTAGTTTGATCATGCTTTGCCTTTGTCTCGCATCTACAACAAGATGCGCCGCCCTTGTTTGGCAATAACAAAGTTAGGCTGCTTTGATATAGAACACTCCAACATCAGCTTGTATAACTTCTACCTGAGTACCTGAGACCAAATGTTCGCTGGCCTTTAGCTTCCAGTCGATACCTGAATAACGATATTCAGGCGTCAATTCAGGCGCCACATCTTCAGCTAAAACAAACCTATGCCCTACCAAATCGCCTTTTGCTTTTGTTGTGTCTACCTTAGTTTGCATATTCTTTAAAGGTTTCCATAACAAAACAGCCGATAACGCAGTCAGTAGGCCTGTGCTAAACATTGCCGCCAACAAAGTATCTGGAATAATGCCCACATACAATAAACCTGCGGTTACCACAGCAGCACAGCCTACAAAAAACAGTACAAAGGTTGAAAAACCCAGCACTGCAACTTCAATTACTAATAAAAGAATGCCGAGAATGAGCAAACTTTCAGCTAAATTATTGAATGCCCAATCCATACATTACCCTTTATTTAATTGATTAATAATGGTCATTGCTTGTGCCACAACACCCGCAGCTTCTGTGCCACCATCAGGTAATAACACCACAGAAGACTCTTTGGCAATGGCATGTTTAGCTTCAATTGCCTTAGTTGCTAAATCCAGTTGAATGGCTTTTTGCCCTTCATTGGTGGCAGCGGCTTCACCTACTTGTCTGAGGGCTTCTGCCTGAGCGGTTGCGACTGCGACTATGGCTTTAGCTTCGCCTTCTGCGCGCAGAACTTGTTCTTCTTTATCTGCTTCAGCGGCTAATACCACCGAGGCTTTTTCACCTTCAGCACGGTTAATCGCCGCTTGCCTGTCACCTTCCGACTCTAAAATTTGTGCTCGTTTTACTCGTTCTGCTTTCATTTGTGCTTCCATAGCTTCCATTACAGATTGGGGCGGCACAATATCTTTAATTTCATAGCGTAATACCTGTACTCCCCAAGGACCGGCCGCTTCGTTAATGGCAGAAACAATATTGTTATTCAATACGTCTCGTTCTTCAAAGGTTTTATCCAGCTCCATTTTACCTAACTCAGAACGCATAGTGGTCTGTGCTAGCTGCGTTACAGCAAACACGTAATCATCCACACCATAGGTGGCTTTGTAAGGATCAAGTACACGGAAATACAATACGCCATCAACGTGTAGCGAAATATTATCTCTGGTAATAGCACTTTGCTCTGGCACATCAACCGCTTGTTCTTTAAGCGAGCGATCTGCAGAAATCCGATCAATAAAAGGCAAGATAAAATTAAGACCTGCTTCTCTGCTAGACTGGTATTTACCAAACCGTTCAATCACATAAGCACGGTTTTGTGGAACAAATTTAATTGAGGTTTTGAGTAAAATCACTACAAACACTAAAACAAGAGTTTGTGCGGTAAAAATGTAATCGAGTAATACTTCCATAACTGACTTCCTTATTCGACACGGCGATATTTGCCGCAATCAA
>QIJM01000026.1 GCA_003232445.1 Paraglaciecola arctica | reverse complement strand
CCCATGACTAATTTAGATTCTATCAAAGGTAAAGTGAACGAAGCAGAAGAATTTGCACGTAAAATTTGGCTTGCAGGTTTAGGCGCTTACGGTAAAAGCTTTGATGAAGCTCAAGGCCGTTACGAAAAAATCAGTGCTGAAGCGAGCAAAGTGTTCGATGATCTAGTGGTTAAAGGTTCTAAAATCGAAACTGAAGCTAAAGACAAATTTCAAGTAAAAGACAAAGTTGAAACTCGCGTAGCAGAAGTACGTAAGAAACTAGGTTTAGACAAAGTAAGCGCTGATCAAAAAGTTGAAGAATTATCAGCAAAAATTGATGCACTTACTGACGCTGTTGCAAAACTAGTTGCCAAGTAATTGGCTCAATACTCAACGCAAGTACAGGGCAATAGGTTCTGACCTGCATTGGGTGTTTTTTATTTTTACCTTGTGTTAGCGTGATCTAAGATATTAGGAGAATCAATTTGAATACGGCTAAAAAAACTGCATCTTTGGTGCATAAAACTTGGTTGGCTGGAGTGGGTGTTTATGACAGTGGTCGGGAAAAAGCGGCCAATAAGTTTGACCAACTATTTGTTGAGGGTTCAGCATTCGTAAATGACTTGTTAGAAAAAGGCGAGTCGGTAGAAACGCAAATACAAGCAAAACTAGAGGCCAGAAACATGAAGACAAAATTTCAGCACTAAGAGCAAAGCTTGGTTTCGGTAACGAAAGTCGTGACCAACAAATTGATATGTTATCGCAACGTGTTGACAGCTTAATTGAAGTCGTGGCTAAACTCGCTCAGCAAAAATTAGTTGAGAAGAAAGCACCGACAACAGCAAGCACCCCTAAAAAAGCACCTGCTAAACCTGCTGCTGCAAGTAAAGCTGCGACTAAAGCGCCTGCTAAGACTGTTGCTAAACCAGTAGCCAAAGCCATTGCTACAAAAACGCCAGTTAAAAAACCTGCTGCAGCTAAATCTACAACAGCTAAACCTGCTGGCAAACCTAAAGCAGATGATAAAGATTAATAAATGAGGTTTTATACCAATCCATCCTAACAATTAACCACTCAGCGAGATTTAAAGGCACCTAATCAAGGCGCCAAGGCGCTTGAATGAAAGAATAGTTGACCTATTTTGAGTTCAGGCAACGCAGAGTAGGTGCCTTTAAACCTCGCCCGAAGGGAGAGCACCTGCGACTTTCACTCTTCGTTCTAGCCCTTTGAAAGGGAACGGCCTTCCTACAGAACTACGCCTCGATTGAAAGTCGCTGGTGCTCTCTGAGTGGCTAATTGTTAGGATGGATTGGTATTAGCTCTCTTCAATCTCAATACTGCTATTAAGGCCGCTAAATTTAGCGGCTTTTTTGTTTGCCCGGTTTCTATTGCATTTTATCCGTGAAATATATGCACAGTTAATCCGCTGAACTTGCATCCCCTTGTAAATGGTTGGGCATTACCTAAACTAGTTGGCTTTGTACTCTATGTTAGCGCCAATTTGTTAGGTTATTTTGCTAGTATCTGCGGAAGTAAGAGCCGATGTTTTTCTATAAACCCTTGTATCATGGACTTTTACACTGCAGGTTCGAAAACTTAGCAATACGTCGATTAACTGCCAATTCCAGTGGGCTTGAAGGCCAAGTTGGTTAGGCTTGCTTAATATAAATATTATTTAGCCAAGGTTGAAACCTTTGTTTAGATCAGTGCGTAAGTTAAGTATGTCCAACCTGTTTTTAATTCTAAAGGATGGATTGGTATAAACTATCTCTGTGCCCCATAGCTCTTCTAAGTTTCTTTAAAATCAGTCTCGCAGTTCGCCAATTGACTTCTATTAATTTACTGAGCCTAAGTGCTGATATACTTCCCTTATCAGAGCCTAGAAAATAGATAGCCCAAAACCACTGGATTAAGGTGATCTTACTACCATGAAAAAGTGTTCCTGCCATGACTGATGTTTGCTTTTTACATTGCGTGCACTCGTATAAGTGGCGACTGGCAATTTTATAGTGATGGTCATTACCGCAGCTCGGACAAATAAAACCATTTGGCCACTTCATTTTTTGTCAATATTTCAAGCAATCATCTTCTGTACTAAACTGTTTTTGCCAAGCTAAAAAGCTTGCTTCTGGCATGTTCATGATTATGTCTACCTATACAGGGTGTTTATATGTACAGTATAGTTCAGTCCAGTCCTGAGTTATCTGCATAGGCATGATATTTAATGGCTTATTAATAATATCCTTGTACAGAAAAACTAATGCATTAAGGGCGCTAGCCTGCGTGCTTGGTGCTGAATCCAATTTAAGTACTAGATGATTTAAAAACTGCTCTACCTCATTATCGCCCATTTGTGCAGGATGACGTTTTTGATGAAAACTGATAAAGCGGTAAATCCAAAGTATGTAACTTTCGATAGTCTTTTGGGCGTAATGCCGTTGATACATCAATTCTGAAATGTGAGTTAAAAAAGGTAATTTTTCCATGTTATTCTCTTGCATATAAGCTGTATTTATATATAGCTATAGTTCCACACCCGTATATATGCAAAATCTTGTGTAATTGCCGTACTTTCACAGAAAAAAATGAGCGGGTCAAAAATCTTGGCGTTTGCAATGAGTTACGTTCAATGCTAAAAGTGCGTTAATAAATCAAACGCAACAACCCGTGTTTAAACACGGGTTGTTGCGTGTTATTAATATTGTTATGTGAAGAGGAAAACAATTGAATCATTCTTTTGAAATTCAAGATTATGAAGAGCGATTGATGAAAGCAATGCTTGATTCTAATGTTTCTGTGCTTGATGAATTGCTAGCAGACGACCTTATATTTACAAATCATCTAGGTCACATCATGACAAA
>QIJM01000106.1 GCA_003232445.1 Paraglaciecola arctica | reverse complement strand
AAAATAGGTCAACTATTCTTTCATTCAAGCGCCTTGATTAGGTGCCTTTAAATCTCGCTGAGTGGCTAATTGTTAGGATGGATTGGTATAATAGCTTGTCGGTTGCAAAAATAGCTCAACACGCATGAGTAAATTATTTGCTTTATAACGATTTTTTTTCTTAAACTGCTAGCAAAAATATTGAAAATTACCGATTAACACCATATCTATTGCGCATTCGATATTGGTCATTACAGGATTATTATGATCTCAGTCAAAAATTTATTTAAGTCATTTAATGGTTTCCAAGCTGTTAACGATCTCTCATTTGATATCCTTCCCGGCGATGTGGTGGGTTTTTTAGGGCCAAATGGAGCGGGTAAGTCAACCACTATGAAAATGTTGACGGGATTTTTACTTCCCACTAGCGGTGATATTCATATCAGTAACTTGTCTCTTGAGCAGTCAGCATTAGAAATAAAGAAGAAAATCGGTTATCTACCAGAAGGAGCGCCAGCCTATGGCGATATGACTCCTCTACAGTTTCTGAATTTTATTGCTCAGATTAGAGGTTATAAAGGTGCTGAAAAGACTGAACGGATTGAAAAGGTTGTTAAACAGGTGGAGCTTCAGGAAGTATTAGATAAGCCGATTGATAATCTATCCAAAGGTTTTAAACGACGTGTAGGTTTAGCACAAGCCTTGATCCATGACCCAGAAATATTGATCCTTGATGAACCTACTGATGGACTTGATCCGAATCAGAAACATCAAGTTCGTGAGCTGATTAAGAATGTATCTAAAGATAAAATAGTCATTATCTCGACCCATATTCTGGAAGAAATCACAGCTGTGTGTAATCGCGTGATGATCATATCCAAAGGTAAACTGTTGTTTGATGACACACCCGAAGCACTCAACCGTAGGTCTAAATATTATGGGGCGGTGACCTTACATTTCAGTTACCGAGCAGATGCTTCTGAACTCGGTGAGCTGGAGGGTGTTGCCACAATGGAAGAGGACTTTGCAACAGGACGTGTGACCTTGTTTCCTAAACCCGGCGCAGAGATATTGCATTTGGTCACTGCGCATGCACAAAGGTGCAAATTGCCAGTAGATAGCTTGTTTGTTGAACAAGGGCGATTAGACCAAGTGTTTAGAGAGATAACCCAAGAGGTCAGTGCGTAATGGGTAATATAAGTATTTTATTTAGACGAGAGTTCTCCAGTTTTTTTGCCACGCCAGTTGCCTATGTTTTTATCGGTATGTTTTTGGTTTTGTCGGGTGTGTTTACATTTTTTGTCGGTGGTTTCTATGAACGTGGCCAAGCTGATTTGTTACCATTTTTTAATTTCCATCCTTGGTTATATCTTTTCCTCGTACCCGCTATTGCCATGCGTAGTTGGTCTGAAGAACGAAAAAGCGGCACCATTGAATTGTTAATGACTTTGCCAATCAGCACTTGGCAGGCCATGTTGGCCAAGCATTTCGCTGCATGGGCGGTATTAGGCTTGTCGCTGTTGTTAACGTTTCCACTGTGGTTAACGGTAAATTATTTGGGAAACCCAGATAATGGAATTATCGTCGCCGCCTATTTCGGTAGCTGGTTAATGGCTGGAGCATTTTTGTCTATCGGCATGTGTATGTCTGCCCTGACTAAAAATCAGGTTGTCGCTTTTATCTTATCCGTGGTGGTGTGTTTCATCTTTGTGGTGAGCGGTAGCAATATTATACTTGATGCATTTAAAAGCTGGGCACCTAGTATGGTCATTGACGTTGTGGCCTCTTTTAGTTTTCTGACTCATTTTGAAGCGATGGCTAAAGGTGTGATTGCGTTAGATGGTCTAATGTATTTCCTGCTTGTGACCGTCTGTTGGTTGTTTGCCGGCTTAGTGTTAATTGAACAAAAGAAGGCGGATTAGTCATGCAACATAAATTGACCTCATCTGTGAATTTGTTGTTGTTAGTAGTGGTGTT
>QIJM01000050.1 GCA_003232445.1 Paraglaciecola arctica | reverse complement strand
GCTACCAAATGCGATACGTAATTTTTTCTTCATATTTGCCACCTTGATTGATTGCTGAATTGATTAAGAGTGCCTTTATATTAATTAGAGTATATCAGCTCATTTCAAACTGAAAAAATTCAGTTGTTACAAACTATTTAATGTCAAAGTGATATAGGGCAGGGATGATCATTTTAGGTATAATTATCGTTCTCATTTATACACCAAGTACTGAATTACCCCTATGCTACCAGCGTTAGATCCTCAAGCTCTTATTGAAAGTCACTATCAGGACTTTTTGACCGACTTGGCCAAGTCCACTTTTTCTGGTGATGTTGAATACAGTTATGCCAGTCGTTTAGCGGTGTCTACCGACAATTCTATTTATCAGCAGTTACCTCAAGCCGTTGTTTTTCCAAAGAGTATTGATGATTTGTCGCTGATTGGCAAAACAGCTAATTCCTATCAAGACGTGAAGTTTTCTGCCAGAGGTGGGGGTACAGGCACCAACGGTCAATCACTTACCAGTGGCATTATTGTTGATGTATCACGGTATATGAATCAAGTTTTAGAAGTGAATGTTGAGCAAAAATGGGCGAGAGTGCAGGCTGGGGTGGTTAAAGATCAGTTAAACGATGTGTTAAAACCCTTGGGATTCTTTTTTGCACCAGACTTGTCCACCAGTAACAGGGCAACTATTGGCGGCATGATTAATACCGACGCTTCAGGGCAGGGATCTTTGGTGTATGGCAAAACCAGTGATCATATATTAGCCCTCACATCGGTAATGGCTGATGGCACCATTCTAAATACTGCCCCGATGACCCTCGATGAGGCTAAAGCACTGAGCCAAAAATATACTCCTATAGCGAAGATAACTCAGCAGTTGCTTGACACTTGTTTAGGTAAACGTCAACAAATCTTAGACAAGTTTCCTCGTTTAAATCGTTTTTTAACCGGTTATGATTTAGAAAACACACTGGATCAGGATTTGACAGCATTAGATATTAGCCGTGTTATTGCTGGCTCTGAAGGCTCTCTTGTTTTTGTGGCAGAAGCGAAAGTCAATGTCACTCCTATCGCCCCTTTTAAAGCCTTGGTAAACGTAAAGTACAACTCTTTCGAATCTGCTTTAAGGCATGCCCCTAGTATGGTCGCGGCTAATGCGACATCGGTAGAAACAGTGGACAGCAACGTACTTAATTTGGCTAAGCAGGATGTTATTTGGCATTGTGTCGAAAATTTGATTGCCGAGGTTGCAGGTAAAACTGTACTTGGCCTAAACATGGTTGAGTACAACAGTAATAATCAAGCTGATATCGAACAAAAAATTGCGACCTTAAGTGCCAATTTAGATACCGCAGAAAAGCTAGGTGTGATTGGTTATCAAATTACCTACGACAAAGCCGACATTCAAAAAATTTACGCCATGCGTAAAAAGTCAGTAGGTCTATTGGGTAAAACCAAAGGCGCTAAAAAGCCGATTGCTTTTGTCGAGGATACGGCTGTACCGCCTGAAAACTTAGCTGATTTTATTATGGAGTTTCGTGCTTTATTAGATGGACATGGTTTGACATACGGTATGTTTGGTCATGTGGATGCGGGCGTATTACATGTGCGCCCGGCATTGGATATGTGCGACCCTGAACAAGAAGCGATGGTGCCGGATATTTCAGACCAAGTGGTGGCATTAGTCGCTAAATATGGTGGCTTAATGTGGGGCGAACATGGTAAAGGTTACCGCAGCGAGTATGGATCGCAGTTTTTTGGTCAAGAGTTATTTACAGAA
>QIJM01000657.1 GCA_003232445.1 Paraglaciecola arctica | reverse complement strand
CCACCAAATCAGGCTTAATGATGGGCATGGGCGAAGACAAACACGAAATTGCCGAAGTATTAAAAGATTTACGTACACACGATGTGGAAATGCTGACTTTGGGTCAGTATTTACAACCCAGTAAACACCACTTCCCATTAAAACGTTACGTGCACCCAGACGAGTTTAACGAACTGGGTGAAATAGCCAAAGATTTAGGCTTTAGCCATGCCGCCAGTGGCCCTATGGTGCGCTCTAGTTATCATGCGGATAAGCAGGCTGCTGGTGAAGAGGTTAAATAAAGTCATAATGTACATATAAACACTGTCCTATATTGCGGAACCATAATTATCCAGCTTTACTTCAACAATGCCAACAGCTCAGCTGTTTTTTCTTCCATCAAAGCAATATCAGCCCTAGACTCAACGTTTAACCTTACTACTGGTTCAGTATTCGATTTGCGCAAATTAAAGCGCCAATTCTTAAACTCCAAACCAATGCCATCGGTGTAATCCACCACCGTTGCACTTGCTTCATATTTGTCCAATACAGATTTAATGGACGCGTCAGGATCGGCCAGTGTACTGTTAATTTCACCTGAAGATGGGAAAGCAGCAATACGCTCTTCAACTAATTGCGACAAAGGTTTTTGTGTGGTGCATAACAACTCCGCTACCAACAACCACGGGATCATGCCTGAATCACAATAGGCAAAATCACGGAAATAATGGTGCGCACTCATTTCACCGCCATATACCGCATCCTCGGCGCGCATACGTTCTTTAATAAATGCGTGACCGGTTTTACTTTTGATTGGTATACCACCCGCTGATAAAACAAAACAATATCTTCAGTGTTCCAATACAAGCGTGGGTCATAAATAATTTTTGAACCGGGATCTTTATCTAAAAAGGCTTTGGCTAACAAACCTACAATATAATAACCTTCGACAAAATCCCCTTGTTCGTCAAACAAAAAACAACGGTCGAAATCACCATCCCAAGCAATGCCCATATTGGCGGCATTTTCGATAACAGCATTAGCTGTATCGACCCTACTCTCTGGTAATAAAGGATTAGGAATTCCGTTCGGGAAAGTCCCATCAGGCTGATGATGCACTTTTATAAACTCAATGGGCACATTGGCCGCTTCTAGCGCGCTTTGGATAGCGTCTAACGCGTCACCTGCCGCACCATTACCAGCGTTCACTACCAATTTTATTGGGGTGATATTATTGGTATCTATATATGACAACATATGGGAGACATAAGCCTGCATATTGTCTAACACGCTATACTGATCAGTGGCCAAGAGTTTATTTACTTCAACCGACGCCTGACCTTGAATAAACGCTTGCTCACTCACCAAACCATTAGAATAAAACTCAAGTCTTGTTTGCACGTCACCAATTGAGTAGGTTTCGGCCAAATCACGAATAGCAAATAAACCAGTATCGCCACTAACAGGTTTAGAGTCAGTCTTGACCAACTTCATGCCATTGTAATCAATAGGATTATGACTAGCGGTAACTTCAATACCGCCCTCAAAACCAAGGTGTTTAGTGGCAAAATAAATTTCTTCGGTACCTGTCATACCTAAGTCGGTGACAGTCGCGCCACCGTCAATTAAGCCCGCTGATAGCGCCAATTTAAGCGGCTGAGAGGTTAATCTAACATCACCGCCCACCACCACAGTTTTTGCCTGCATATACTCTGCGAAAGCTCTACCAATACGATAAGCAACTTGTTCGTCAAGTTGTTCGATTAATTTACCGCGTATGTCATACGCCTTAAAACATGTAATTTGCATAAATTCTCTTATGTAGGAGTCAAAATCAACTGCGTCTATTTGGCTTCAACACGCCCATAACGGTCAGAAAAACGCACAATGTCATCTTCACCTAAATAGGAGCCAGATTGCACTTCTATCAGTTCTAGAGGGATCCTACCGGGGTTTTCCAACGCATGTACCACGCCTACTGGAATGTAAGTCGATTGATTCTCTGATAACAATAAAGTCTCTTCGCCATTGGTGACTTTTGCAGTACCTGAGACCACAACCCAATGTTCGGCTCTATGATGATGCATTTGCACTGAGAGTTTTTCGCCAGGTTTTACCGTGATACGTTTTACTTGGAAACGTTCACCGTTATCAATAGAGTCGTAACTGCCCCAAGGCCTAAAAACTTCTCTATGGAATTCCCATTCAGGGCGATGTTCTGCTTTAAGTTGATTAACCACATTTTTGATATCTTGCACTTTGTCTTTGTGTGCCACCAGCACAGCATCTTTGGTTTCGACCACCACAACATTATCTAAACCCACTACAGAGATGAGTCGTTGTTCAGAATTGATATAGCTGTTGCTCACACCATCAAGAATAGCGTCGCCGATCACCACGTTATTTTGCGCGTCTTTTTGCTTGGCCGTTTCCCATAATGAAGACCAACTGCCCACATCGCTCCAACCAGCATCAAGCGGCACTACACAAGCAGAGTCTGTTTTTTCCATGACGGCATAATCGATAGAGTCATCAGGGCAAGTGACAAATACATCGGCATCCACTCGCACAAATTCCAAATCAGTGGATTCAGAGGCAATAGCTTTTTTACATATTGCCA
>QIJM01000032.1 GCA_003232445.1 Paraglaciecola arctica | reverse complement strand
TCATCACAGAAGCTTAAATAGCGAAATCCTCTACTGCGTAGAGCGCACACTTGGGACACATAAAATCAATGCTTCTGAACACATTGAGATGGCCAGAAAATTAAGAGCTAAAACTGCACAGCATAATCTTACAGACCAGGAACTGAATGATTTTAAAAATGAAGGTCGCCCATGATTGTTGCGGACACCAATATTATTTCTTACTTGTATATTTCGGGTGATCGCTCTCAACAAAGTGAGGATTTATTATCTTTCGATTCTAATTGGGCTGCCCCCATATTATGGCGCAGTGAATTCAGGAATGTCTTAGCCCAATATTTACGAAAAAATTTATTAAATATAGAAGAAATTTTACTAATCATTCAGCAAGCAGAAAAATTACTGACTGATCATGAATATGAAATTTCATCTGCACATATTATGCAGCTCGTTAAAAGTAGCCAGTGCTCTGCATATGATTGTGAGTTTATTGCATTAGCGCAATATCTGGATATTCCTCTTATTACAGCCGATAAAAAAATTCTTCGGGAATTTCCAGAGATTACCCAAACAGTTGAATCTTACCTCGCCTAACGCCGCTTTTGGCTGTCCGCGTGTATTTGCCTTGTATGGCTTTTTTGCATTCTGCTTAACCTTATTCGTTAAGCATAAACAGCCCAATATTTGGCTGTAACGTAAACAACGAGACCGGCAAACATTAGTGCATTCCTCAACTTGTAGTATCGCTCTCCCTTCTGTATGACTTCTTTCAAAGCAGCTCTGGCATTGTTTACCGTATTTTGATCATGTTTCTCATCCGCATAAAGTAATTGGTGATTCAAGCGGTACATGACAATCGCGTATTCAATGCGTTTAAAACCGAAAATTGCGGACAAAATAAATAATGCCAAAGACAAGAAGTAGATAGTCTCGGTGTTGAAACCGAGAGGAGCGTAAGGGTTGCTCTTAGCGAGATACGCGCAAACGGCAAGAAGGGTGACAAGAACAAAGTTGTCAAAACGGTCTTGGGCTTCCGTAAAGAAACGATGCATTTCAAAACTTTTACTCATGTTTCGTTTCTCCTGCCTGGGCTGCTGGTTAATCGTAAACGGTAGAGGATCGTCAAGGTGCTGACACCGTTATTGCCTGGTATTGCTGCCGATGGGAAATTGAACTGTATTTCCGAGTCATCAAACAGGGCTGCCAGATTGAAAAGCTGCGCCTTGAAAATGACTGTCGCCTGTTAAATGCGATTGGTCTCTTTCTGATCGTAGGTTGGCTGGGGATCCGGGCATCAAAAATGTCTGGCGAGGTTATCGGACGTTGAAGAATTATATCGATGCCATTGTAGCCGCTCATTTGGTGAATTGAGCTGCGCTGATTTTTAGCGTCGGTTCGAATGACTTATGCGCTACTTTGCTTTTAGCGGGAAACGTCCCGGGTGCTCTATAGTCTCAATGCCAATATCAACATCGAGATCTGGCCAATATAAATGACCGGGTGACACCTCTTCGACATTAAGTATTTTTCCAACCGGCGCGTTCTTAAACCAGGGAAAATCCTCATATGACATGAAGAACTCCTTGTTGCCGCAAAGAAGCCACACACCATGACTAGAAACGTTGGTGACTTCAGGTTGGGAAATGTTCTCGCCAAGCGTTTGTGAGCTCATCATAATGGTCCTCAATCAACTGCTCGATTTGTCTTAATTGTACCCGAGAAAGGTGGTGATTTCTCGCTAGCTCAATTTCCGGTTCTAACCAATACTTCACTTCTCCGTTTCCACTGTAAACATGGACGTGCATA
>QIJM01000408.1 GCA_003232445.1 Paraglaciecola arctica | reverse complement strand
TTAACTTTTCTGCCGCCGCTAGCATATTTCTGCGTTTTTCAGCACTTTTAGGACGACCTGATTTTATTTCTGGGCTTGTTATAGAGCTTGATTGACTCATTTCATATTGTGACATACAGGTTAATTCTTCTGAATCTGATTTCATCTACAACTTAAGAGAGTTGCTATTTACAGTGTTATACTACTTTAAATATTAGGGCACTGTAAGTGTTTATAAGATTTGTTCAATCACCGAATTGAGCATCACTGAGATGACTTATATAACACCGCATTAATTAAGGTTTCTTCCCTTGAATCCGGATCTTCAACTTTACCAGTGAGTGTTTCCCAAATACCTAGATCTTCGCGAGACCACCACAAAAAAGGACGGGATAGTTGCTTTTCTTCCACAATAAATCCAGTCTGTTTTAGAAGATGTAAATATTCCATGTCCGTTTTTTGTACATCCATGGGATGACGGAATAAAACTCGGATAACCATAGAATGTATATAACGGCGACATGACTCTGCAAACATCAGGCAACCTTCAGGCTTAAGTACACGATAAAATTCTTTAATGGCAGAATCTTGATCCACTATGTGATGAAAAGTTTGATGACAAAAAATCATATCAACAGAATTGTCGGCCAATTCAATTTCCGCTGCATTGTTAATTAAAAACTCTACTTTAGCCTTACATTTTTTCTCATTACTGTCTGCTTTGTTAACAACATTAGAGTCCACATCCAACCCAATAATGGTATTAGGAGAAAAACGGTTATCTAACTCAACAAGAGAATGACCAAAGCCAGAGCCAATATCTAATATGGTGTGAAATTTTTTGGGTTTATCCACTGGGATTAACGTCTCCAGATCATTCAACGCCTTCCTTAAAACATGCACTAACCAAGTATCAGTATTTAGAAACCAATCACCAAATTTACTCTCCCTTACCCAGGCTTTTTTTATGTCTACTTTACTCAAATTGTATCCCGCTCCCTATTTACCTGTCAGCTTAAGAAAATGCCAAGCATATTGAGAAGATTAAATTTAACCTCTGAAATAAGTTGTGCGCTGCATCGAAATAAACATACTAACCCAAAAATGATACGAATCGCAGAAAATACATACAGTAGCGTAATAAAATAAGTACTGTTCAGGGGGTTAATATAGATTAATCAAGAATGCAATTATATTTTATTTAAGCACTGACTACCAAACTATTTGTCACTGAATAAAATTAGTCTGGGCAACTATCCAAAAAAGAAGGCGCTTGGTTGGAATAACTTTTCTACGTGACTAATAAACTTCTTATCAACTAGGAAAAGAATAACGTGATCGTTGGCCTCAATTTTGGTATCGCCATGGGCAATTATGACTTCTTCGCTGCGGACGATGGCACCTATGGTGGTACCTGGAGGAAGTTTTATTTCGCGGATCTCTCGTCCAACTACCTTGGACGTGTTTCGATCTCCATGGGCGATGGCTTCAATGGCTTCTGCTGCTCCTCTTCTAAGTGAGTAAACGTTTACTATGTCCCCTCGTCTTATATGAGTTAGAAGTGCAGAGATGGTGACCTGTTGCGGAGAGAAAGCAATATCAATTTCTCCGCCTTGGACTAAATCCACGTAGGCTCCGCGCTGGATCAATACCATGGCCTTTTGAGCGCCAAGCCGTTTGGCTAACATGGCTGACATAATGTTGGCTTCGTCATCGTTGGTGACGGCGATAAAAGCGTCAACCTGGTCGACATTTTCTTCGGTCAATAACTCATGATCTGAAGCATCACCAGCAAAAACGATGGTTTTATCTAAATGAGCAGAGAGGTATTTGGCTCTTTGAGGGTTGTATTCAATTAATTTTACGTTGTGATTGTGCTCAAGTAATTTTGCTAATCCAGCACCAATTAGCCCTCCCCCTGCGATCATAATACGTTTGTAACTTGACTCTAGTTTTTGTAACTCGCTCATGACCGCGCGAATATGTTTAGTGGCCGCGATAAAAAACACTTCGTCATCAGCTTCAATGATGGTTGTGCCAAGCGGACGAATCGGTTTACCTCTGCGGTATATAGCAGCAACACGCGTTTCTACGTTAGGGATATGTTCTTTGAGAGTAGAAAGTGCATGACCTACCAATAAACCACCATAGTAGGCTTTAACCGCCACTAGGCTGGCTTTTCCATCGGCAAATTCAACCACTTGCAATGCACCTGGATAATCTATCAGGCGTTTTATCGCACGGGTAACTAGTTGCTCAGGGGCAATAAGGTGATCGACCGGCACATCTTGGTGTTTAAACAATTGTTCTTGATAAATGATGTATTGTTCAGAGCGGACGCGGGCAATTTTAGTCGGTGTTTTGAATAAACTATAAGCAACCTGACAGGCCATCATGTTACTTTCATCGCTGTTGGTTACTGCAATCAGCATGTCGGCATCTTCTGCCCCTGCCTTTTTTAGTACATCTGGATGCGAGCCCATACCAGCAACAACTTGCAAATCTAGCCTGTCTTGCAAATGCCTTAAAGTATCTGGATCTGAATCGATGACGGTGATTTCATTTTTTTCACCGACCAAGTTTTCAGCTAAAGTGGCGCCAACTTGACCTGCGCCAAGGATAATTATTTTCATTAGTGGTCTTTAAACCTTATTATTCTTATTGAGACTTTAGCAGTCTGGCATAATAGAAACCATCCATTTGTTGATCTCCAGGCAAAATCTGTTTACCTGGTTTATCCTCGGAATGGTTAAAAAAAGTATTATCTAACAATGCGTTAGCGGTTCGAGATAAAAAATTACTTATTTGTAAATGATTTTCTTCGGGCAAAACAGAGCAAGTAACATAAAGCATGGTTCCGCCCGGTTTAATAAGCGGCCATATGGCATCTAATATTTGCTTTTGCAGGTTCACCAGTACATCTATGTCTTTGGCTTTACGTAGCCACTTTATATCAGGGTGCCGGCGAATAATACCAGTAGCAGAGCAAGGTGCATCAAGTAATACACGGTCGAACAG
>QIJM01000511.1 GCA_003232445.1 Paraglaciecola arctica | reverse complement strand
GAGTTTGGAGTAGGGGGAGAGGAAAACCGCAAGGGTGAAAATTGAAAAAACAACAATCTCTAATTTTTCAAGTTGTGTTGTTCCTAGTATTGATACCATGGAGTCTCAATCATCAGGGTACCAATACCCTGAATTGACCATTTCAGTCACAAGCGGTGCAAAAAGCATACTAATTTTGTCTGTATTTGTATTTTTTAAGCAAAAACTTGGGAGATTTAGAAAATCTATAACTAAATCTTTACCTGTTAGTGGCACCGAAAATTCTTCGCCTTGGATGTAAAAGATAAAATCTTGAATACTAGGGGATTGTTGTTCAACAAAAACCGCTTTAACCCCAGGGCATCGAACAAATTGAACACCTGCATTCAGTTTTTCATCAATATCTTGATGACTAAAGTCTTGCATGTCTTGTTCATCAAACTCTTGTTTTTCGCCACTTTGACTTAAGAACTGAGCAGTCCAATTGGCAAACTGATCGGTTTCTAATAATTGTTGCAGCATGTGCTTAAACCTTACGATTTCTTGTTGTTTTATTTCACCGCTAAAGTCACGAGTTACGATTTCTTTATCGGTGTAACGCTCGTTAAAGAGGTCATTATCGATAGCAAAGTCAGCAAGTGAAGACAACATTTCTTGCTGGGAAGGCGCGCGAAACCCTACCGAATAGTTCAAACATTCTTCTAATGCCATGCCGTTATGGGGATGATTGGCTGGGATGTAGATGATGTCACCTGGAAGTAAAACTTGGTCGATAACGGGTTTAAAGCTGGAGATCTGTGATAAGTCCTTATGTGGATTGATGCTATCAAAATCTCCGGGCAAGCCTACTTGCCAGCGCCTTGAACCTTTGCGTATTGATCGAGGTGAGAGCCAACACCAGCATCTTTATTGGAAAAGCTCACCATCAGGTCGTCCATTCGCCAGTGCGGTATAAAATCGAATGCTCGCATGAGTTGATCGGCTTCGGGGATAACGTGGTCTACCGACTGAACCAACAAACTCCACGCACCTAAACAGTATGCATTAACATCATCAAAAGGCCCGTGGCTCACTTGCCATGTGTTATCTATTTTACTCACTATTCTTGAGTCAATAGATGGCTCTTGGCTTAAACCAGCTAAGTCGTGTTCATCTAGGGGATCAATAAAATTGTCGAAACCTTGTTTGATCAGCAAAGGTTTCTTTTGCCAATATTGGTTAAGGAATTGTTTTATATCAATGTTATTTAGCGAGTACATGTGTTTCCAAATTGTTTTTTCTGCTGAGTAACCAATAGGTGTTTATCCATCCAAGACCTTTTGCCTCAATTGAGCCTCGTTTATCGAATTGAAAGCAGTCTTTGGTGATTTCGTAGGTTGATTCAGTGACTTGAATTTTATGACACAAACCGTGACTTTCCATACGTGATGCCAAGTTAACAGCCTCACCCCAAAGATCGTAGCTGAATTTACTTTTTCCAATGATACCAGCAATCACTTCGCCGCAACCTATTCCTATGCGCAGACCTGTGTGTAAATTGTGTTTTTTACAAATATCTTTAAATGCATCTTGCATGTCTAAAGCGCAGTGACAGCATTGAATGGCATGGGATGAACTAGCAGTAGGTAACCCTCCCGCCACCATATAACCGTCACCATTGGTTTTGATTTTTTCTAACCCGTGTTTTTGGGTAATGTTATCAAAAATACAAAACACTTCATTTAAAAGGCCTACTAACTGCTGGGGTGAAAGGTTTTTACATAATGGAGTAAAGTCTTGGATGTCAGCAAATAGGATACTAGCTTGTTCAAAATAGTCTGCAATTAAGTCAGGTGAACATTTTAATCGTTGGGCGATACTGCTGGGGAAAATATTTAATAATAGCCGTTCTGAACGACTCTTTTCTTCAGAAAGTTTCTGCCAGCTACGATTGACATTTTTCCAAAGATGGAAGCTGCATAATACACAAGAGAGCGCGAACAAACTGGCACAAGATAGCCTGAACATTTGTTGATGCAATGAGATTAATAGAGAGGGGGCCGAAAAGTAGAACCATAATTCGAAGCCGATAAACAATGCGTAAAAACTGATCACAACCACTCTCATTATTGTTCGTTCATGTTGATAAAATACAAATGGGAATATAAAAACAGCTATCAGAAAAAAGTATTGAAGATTGAGATTGATTTCCCACAACAAGCAGGACATCAAAATATTAAATACATAAGTCAAAATGAGTAGTGTTTTTGCTGACTTATAAGCTTTGAGTACATTGAATATAGGCACAAAGGTCAGCAAAATTACGGTGCACAATACAAGATGTAATTGATACCAACTGGTATTGCCCCAAAAATAAACAATGCTGGGTAGTTGCAATAAAGACACAAATATCACCAACATAGCGACAATATTGGTCAGACGAATTGGATTGATATTTCCAGTGGGGTGGGAAGGTATCCCAGAATTAACCCATGCTTTGAGGGTAGCATTTACCATTTTTAAATCCCTTTAAAAATCGGAGTGAAAACTAAGTGTAGTTCACCTCGACAATTTGCGAGTAGGGATTTAGGTTTAGCTTTCTAACTGCTCAACAAACTCGATTGCTCGACCAATGTAATTAGCCGGTGTGAGTGTTTTGAGTTGTGTCTTGGCGTTATCGGGTAAGGTTAAAGTATCTATAAAATCAGCCATGATTTGCTGATTGACTTTTTTGCCACGGGTTAACTCTTTGAGTTTTTCATAAGGTTTTTCAATACCATAACGACGCATCACTGTTTGCACAGGCTCGGCTAACAATTCCCAATTGTTGTCTAGTTCATTTTGTAAACTTTGTTCATTTACTTCCAGCTTGCTAATTCCTTTGAGAGAAGACTGATAAGCAATGACCGAATAACCTACACCCACGCCTAAATTTCTTAGTACGGTTGAGTCAGTCAAATCTCGTTGCCATCTTGAAACAGGTAGTTTACTCGCGAGATGCCCAAACATAGCGTTAGCTAAACCTAAATTACCCTCAGAGTTTTCAAAATCGATAGGGTTAACTTTGTGTGGCATGGTAGATGAACCAATTTCGCCAGCAATGGTTTTTTGTTTGAAGTGTCCAAGGGCGATATAGCCCCATACATCTCTATTAAAATCTAACAAAATGGTATTGAAGCGAGCGATTGCATCAAACAATTCGGCGATGTAATCATGTGGTTCAATTTGGGTAGTGAACGCATTCAAATTGATACCTAGGCTAGTCACAAACTCTTCTGCAAAAGTGTGCCAATCCAAGTCAGGATAAGCGCTAAGGTGTGCGTTGTAGTTACCTACAGCACCGTTTATTTTGCCTAATATTTGTACTTGTGCAATTTGCTCACGTTGACGTTGCAAACGGATCATCACATTGGCCATCTCTTTACCCATAGTGGTAGGAGAGGCGGGTTGTCCGTGTGTGCGAGCCATCATAGGGATTGATTTTAATTCTATGGCTAAGCGTTTGAGTTCTGAAATTAACTTATCGCAGTAAGGCAAAATTACTTCATTTCGGGCTTCAGTTAACATCAATGCATGTGATAGGTTGTTGATGTCTTCTGATGTGCAGGCAAAGTGAATAAACTCATTTACGGCTTGCAGCTCAGGAGTATCTGCTACTTTTTCTTTTAAAAAGTATTCCACTGCTTTCACGTCGTGATTCGTGGTGCGCTCGATATCTTTAATATGCTGAGCATCTGTCTCTGAAAAATCACTGACAATTTTATCTAAAAATGTATTGGCTTGTGAGCTTAGTGTGGGAACTTCTCGAATGTCTGCGGTTGCAGCTAATTTTTGTAGCCAACGAACTTCAAC
>QIJM01000207.1 GCA_003232445.1 Paraglaciecola arctica | reverse complement strand
GTCCCACCTCTTTTGCTTTTCGCATAGCGATATCGGCTTGTTTGATCAATTCATAAGGTGAGTGTTGATTGTTTTGTGTAATGGCAATGCCTATGCTGGTTGATATAAAAAAAGTTCTATCATCTATTTCAAATGATGCTTGAGATTTTTTGGCAATATTGGCGGCCACTTTATTTGCTTGCTGTTCATCTGATATATTCTCCAGCAAAATCGTAAATTCATCGCCACCAAAGCGAGCTACGGTGTCTCCTTTGCGAACACAGGTAGCGAGTCTGTCTGCGAATTTTTCCAAAAGCCTGTCGCCTAAATCATGCCCCAGGGTTTCGTTAATGACTTTGAATTCATCAAGATTAAGGTAGAGCAAGGCTACTAGGCCATGACGTGCCGTGCGCAGACAAGCTTGCTGAAGTCGCTCAAGAAACAAGGAACGGTTGGCAAGGCCGGTCAACATATCATAGTGAATATGATACGGCGTAATCTCAGTGTTATTCAGGTCATATTGTGGGTGAGTTTTTGTTTGTTTTGTTATTTCGGGCTGTGGCGTATGTAGCGTAATGAGGTAGGCCGCTTGGTTGGCATATTCAAAAGGTGCCAATGAGGCGTAAAATTGGCTGCTCTCGCCATTCGCGTGTGCGGTTGAAACCAGCCTATGGCCACGACCTTTTCTCCGTTCTTTGTGAGCCTCTAACGGTGCGGAAGTGGCGTCATTCAAGCTGCGCAGTTCGATGGCAAGAAAGCGTTGCAGCGGGCTGTTAATTGCTTCGGAGGCGCTGATGTTGAATAGTGAGGCTGCCGCATTATTAAAATGCAGGATGTTGTGTGAAGCATTCGATATTATGCAGGGGTCGGCCGATTGCTTTATGGCTTGTATGAGAAGATCAAAATCAGGCATTACTTAAATTAAGTTCCAATTTGACAATAAATACTATTCAGCTTTGGTTTTGTAATGGCGTTGTTTTCGTACTACCTTTCTACCTGTGCAAAACAATTTTTATTGCTGTCTTATAAAATAGTTATTTTTACGTGTGTCTCTATATAGAGACCACTATAACCTGGTTGGTGTTTTTATCAAGCGCTTTAAATCAATGATGAAATCATCTAATTATTTGTGTAAAGGTTTGATGAAATTCATTTTCATATTGATGAATTCTTTGCCTTGCATTATCCCTGTGCGGACCGTTAATTGTTCTGGGCTGGGGTATAATTTGGCTTCGTTTTGAAAAAGGTTAGGTCTTTGTATGAATATAAAGTTTAAACGGATTGGGAATGGTGCACCTACGTTAAATTTAACGGAGAACTTAAAACCACTGAGTTTAAACCAAGAAGAGTTAGAGGGTGATTTCCAACGTCACTATAATCATACTTTGGGGCGTGATAAGAGTTGCCGGTCATTTCATTATACTTATGCGGCACTTGCGCTTACTTTACGAGATCGACTCACAGAACGCTGGAAAAAAACACGTTATGCGCATGAAATTTTGGACTGTAAACGAACACATTACCTTAGTCTGGAATTTTTAATGGGGCGCGCCCTGGGTAACGCAATGCTTAATCTGGGGGCAGAAGATGCTGTGCAAAAAGCCTTGCTTACTTATGGTTTGAAGTTGGAGGAAATTGCCGAGGCTGAACATGATGCCGGGTTAGGCAACGGTGGTTTGGGTCGGCTTGCCGCTTGTTTTCTCGACAGTTGTGCCACCTTGCAGTTGCCTGTAGTGGGGTATGGTATTCGTTATGAATATGGCATGTTTCGTCAAAAGATTGAGCAGGGCCAACAGGTCGAAGAGCCCGACCATTGGTTAC
>QIJM01000349.1 GCA_003232445.1 Paraglaciecola arctica | reverse complement strand
ATTTCAACAGCTCAGGCGGGCTCCATGTTGCCGAAGGATGTACAAAAGACTTGTGCTGTCTCCTCAAGTGAGTTTAATAGTTGGTTTATAGAAGGTAAACCTACCGTTCAAGGCTGGGTTAAACCTGCAAATAGTGTCGATTTCGTAACGGATAACACTGTGTGTGATTTTTACAAATGGGGAGCGCAAATGTTTCTTTGGTTAACCTCATCAGAGGGGGATGGCCTAGTGCTGGATGGTGAGGCTATTATCAATGTCTTGCCTGCAGATGACCAAGGAAAGCGTTATCTTCAAAAAAATAGAGATGGTGTTGCTTTGCCATTTAGTCTAAGAAGAGAGAAGTTTGATGATATTGGTGAAGTAGGTCAGGCAGGTGGCAGCGGTGTTTTGATGTCACAAGGCAAATCATTGGTTTATTATGGTGTTCATATCAATAATGTTTATGCCTACTTTCTCACTGGACAGAAAACCGGAAAACTCCCAGACATGAAAAAATTCCCACGCAACAATGATGACTTACAAGATGTTGAAAAATTTGTTGCATCCAGTTATTCCAACACTTGGCTAGTGGCGAAAGAAGCGCTTGTAATGGAGTTGAAAAGCTCTTGGGTTGAAGTGTCCACCCTCGCCAATCCGGAAGATTTTATTCAGATGGATGCGGTGATCCCCACTTACACTCCAAATAGTAATAATACTATTTGGAAGAAAGCCTTAACCAAGTCTACGAGGCTAGCTCTTGTCGGCATGCATGTTGTGGGTACGGTGCAAAACCACCCGGAGTTTGTTTGGTCCTCTTTTGAACATATTAATAATGCGCCGGATGCAAAGTATTATTACTATAATAGTAAGAAAAAATTGCAAGAGAGAGGCTTCTCTTCTGCTGGTAATTTTGTCTTTATGGCCTCAGGTGGTTCAGAAGATAGTGCCAACATTGAGTGCATGAAAGAAGATAAAGGCGATATCAAAGCGGTAGAGAACAATGGCAAAGCCGTCTGTGGTGGTGTGGTGCCTTCGAATACCGTTCGGGTGAATCCTTGGGGTAGTGCGCCTACTGCAGCATCCGCAACTAATAATACGCTACTGCTTTCCAACAATAACTCCATTATCAATCAACTAAGTAATGGGGATTTACGTAAAAACTATATTCAGATAGGTGGTATCTGGACAAGTGCTCCAACGGTAACATCTGATGCGCCAATTCCAAACACTGAAAATTTCAATAGGGCTGATTTACGTGGCTCATTAATCCTCGCGAATTCTACTATGGAAACCTATAATCAATCACTGGATTGCTTTACCTGCCATGAACAATTAAAGACAGCCCCCGATAGCTTCCAGCCATTTGAATTGTCACATATTTACTCACAAATTGTGCCACTGCCAATGAAGTAGCTCTGGAGTATATGGATAAGAAAAGAGGGGGGAGTTCTCGTATTGTAGCATTTGACGATAATGTCTATGAATCACAAATCTTACAAAGAGAGAGCTGCCCCACCCCCTTCTGCATCTCATCGAGCATATCCGTTTTTTCCCGAAAAAAAATGAGAAAAAAATGGGGTCAAATAAAAAATGGGGTCAAAAACGTTATATTGATTTTAAATGGTGATTTTAGAATATTTCGTTCATGCCCATATGAAGGCTGCATAAATAAAAATTGAATTCAATATAACATTTTTGACCCCCCCTTTTAACGTTTGACCCCCCTTTCATCATGACCCCCCTTTCATCACCGCATTTCAACCTCGGGGCAGCGAACCGGTATTGTGGATGAGTCCGCTGGCCCAATTTCAACGCGACAAAGCC
>QIJM01000265.1 GCA_003232445.1 Paraglaciecola arctica | reverse complement strand
TTGAGAGTAGCGGTGGAAAAATTATGCTTTCAACTGAAGTGTCTGTAGAAAATAATAAGGGAAAAATTCCCGTTGAACTGACCCTGTAATTTAAATTGTTAGAAGCATTGGGGATTTTGGAAGGTATGGCTAGCTGGCATTGGGTCTGACCGCGAGAACTAAAGCTTAATCAATGAATTAAGTCACTTTCGATACTATTTTGGACGCTTAGAACCCCCATTTCATGGTGCGAGTTCAACTGGTCGCTGCAACACAGGCACTAAATCTTTGGGCGGGTGTTTCATATTCCAATGTTTTCCTGGGTCTTTCATTTAAGCGGCACGCGATTTTATTGCGTACTGCCTGTGAGTGTACCGCTAAATCCGTTCCTTTTGGAAAATATTGTCGGAGTAAACGATTAGTATTTTCATTCGAACCCCGTTGCCATATTCTAAAAATTCCTGCTTAGGAAAGATGCCTTAAGTTATTAAGCTGATCTATCCCCACAAAAAAGTATAAATAATTAAGTAAAAACAAAGAATTGAATAACAGACGTGCATGAGCCACCCTGATCTAATGGTAGCTGCAAAGACAAAGCCATTAGCGCAGGAAGCCACATGCACGCCATAAAATTATTACATAAACGATTGTTAAATACACGCGCAATAAAGCATCGCTATCGATTGAACGCCTTACTGAGAGCGGTGGAAGGTTTACTCAAAGGTGGAAAACTAACCCTAACCCATCTCGGTAGAAATTTACCTGGCGTCAGTTATGAGAAACACAAAATCAAATGTATGGATAGACTGTTAGGTAATCCGAAATTACATAAAGAACGTTTTGCGTTATATCGACAAATGGGTATCTGGTTGCTCAGTAAAGTAAGCCGTCCACTTATAGTAGTTGATTGGTCAGATGTTTATGAAGGCCAACAATTTGTAATGTTGACTGCGGCTATCCCCTTGGGTAGTCGAGCCTTAACGTTATACGAAAAAGTGTATCCAATGAAACAATACAACAGCCCCAAGGCACACAAACAATTTTTACAAGCATTATCACAGGTTGTCCCTCAAAGAAAACATCCGATCATTATAACCGACGCGGGGTTTAGGGGCCCGTGGTTCCGGGAAGTTGAAGCGTTAGGTTGGGATTGGGTCGGACGCATACGCAAAGGTGTATATTACTCGTTAAACGAAGGTGCGCAATGGCATAAAACGAGTCAACTCTATAAAAAAGCAACCCAGACAATAAAAGCGATTGGTCGAGGATTCTTAAGCAAGAAGCGACCGTACGAATGCCATTTATACTTGGTTAAGAAAAACAACAAAAGTGCGAACCGTCCATTAAAACGCTACGGCGATAAAACGATGGATGTGCTGTGTCGTAAGCTTTATCGTGATCCTTGGTTAATAGCCACATCATTACCCCATAATAATGGATCGGCAAAGCGTGTTGAAAAAATGTATACTTTGCGCATGCAAATTGAAGAAAATTTTAGAGACATAAAAAATGGTCGCTGGGGGTTAGGTTTAGAATACGCACGTAGTTATCGCTCAGAAAGATTGGATATTTTGTTAGTCATCGGCACCCTCGGAGTTTTTGTCTTATGGTTAAACGGTGTTATAGCCAAATCTAAAGGCTGGATGAAGCGCTATCAAGTCAATACAGAAAGGCGATATAGCGTATTGTCAGTTTTTTTCTTAGGTCGGCGATTAATCAGTGACGAGCACTTTAAGTCTTCAAAAAAAGACTTTGCTACTGCTTTTCGACAAATCTCCGATTTGGCACAAAACCAAGTGAATTTTGTGGGGATCTATTAGGTTATTA
>QIJM01000547.1 GCA_003232445.1 Paraglaciecola arctica | reverse complement strand
AAGGGATTTATTTTTCACAAAACAACCCTTAACACTGAAGGCGTTCCTACCATGAAGAAGCGTACCTATCGTGCAAGAAATGTCAATAAGCTTAATTGGGATAAAGTCACGAAACGGTTATCAGGAGAGTCTGCTATTTTTGCAATTGACGTTGCTAAAGAAAAGCAATATGCATTGCTTACGAACGCGGACAACTCGGTATCGACACTGATATGGTAAAATCACCCGGAGCAGACGCATGAGGTACTCAACGTACTGGGAAGCCTATCATGTCCTTTAGATATAGTTATAGAATCCACAGGCACTTATGGCGATGCGTTACGCTATCAATTCAGACAATCTGGATTTAGAATTTATCAGATGAATGCCAAGCGGATGTCTGATGCGCAAGAAGTTTACGATGGCGTACCTGGCATGCACGATGTAAAATCAGCCACAGTCATTACCCGGTTGCACGCAGAGGGTTTGAGTAAACCTTGGGTAAAACTAACAGATGAAGAGCGCAGCATGAATGCCTTGCGTCGTGAATATGATATGCACCAGACCCAGTATCAACGAAACCAGAATCGCTTAGAAGCATTTTTAAGCCGGAAGTAGGTAAGTTTTTAGATTTGGATTCAGTGACCTTAGAAAGCTTATTGATTGAGTATGGCTCACCAGCACGTATCGCGGCAGATGCGACAAATGCCGCAAAGAAGATGCGTAGGTAGGAAAGAAGCCTATTGAGTAACGAAAAAATTGAAAGTGTCATCAAAAGTGCCTGCCACTCATTAGGGCCTACCCTGCACAGATATAGAAGTTCGCTATTTACACGCTTTAGCGGAGGAAATGAGACATAGTAGGCTACAACAGAAACAAGCAAAAAAGACCTTGGAAGGTTTTATACAAAGTGATGGTGGGCTTAAGGAACTGAGCAATGTCATTGGAATGATCACAACAGCCGTATTGCTGAGTTGTCATTTAGATCCCAGAAGATATGATTGCGCCCGCCCGTAGTTTTAAGACAAGCTTCAGGTTTAAACCTGAAGGAAAAAAGTAGTGGTCGCCATGTTGGTCAGCTCAAAATTAGCAAACGGGGGAGTTCAATTGCGCGAAGCTATCTCTATTTTGCTGCTTTGCGCTTAATAAAAAGCAACCCTGTAGCGAAGGCCTGGTATCTCAATAAAGTGGATCCACGGGCCAAGAACAAGACGGTTATTGCTGTGATGCGTAAGCTTGTAAAGGCGCTATGGTATGTTGGTAGAGGTGAGCGATTTGATGCGAACAAACTGTTTACTTTGGCTAAAGCATAAAAAATGATAATTCTTATCAATTGAAAAAGGAGAAAACTAATGCGATTAAACTACAAACAAAAAGTTAGGCCACCTTAAAAAAATAGGTAATGTAACAAAATGATTTATCAAGTTTTCCGCCAGAGCGATCTTCGCAGCCTCCTGAGGTTCTCTTAAAAAAGAAACTCTTTTTCTAGTCTTTAAGGCGCTCTGACTGACACCCTGAGGAACAAAATATTCAATGAAGCTGAACCGATGCCGCTTCGGGTGGACATCCAATATGACAGGTTAAGTTTACTCTTCAAGCTTTGTCCGGAAACAGCAGATAATTCAAAAATATGAAAACCACATAGAAAACTGTTCTGTTGAAATGTAATTTCAGACGGGAGGCTTTCGTGTGGAAGATAAATAATAAATAATGATATAAATGGGTATTGACATGGTTATGACAGGAGGCTGTCCGAGAATAGGAGTGATTGCTTCTATTCTTGGACAGCCTCCTAGCAGAGCAGTCAACAAGGCAATATGTATGGCTGTTGTGAAAAACTAT
>QIJM01000314.1 GCA_003232445.1 Paraglaciecola arctica | reverse complement strand
TTTTAGTGGTTGTCGATAAGCGGTGAAATCAAGCAAAAGATAAAATCCCCCTTCTGGGGCATGAGCATTCAATCCTGCATCCATTACGGCTTTATGAATGTGCATGCCGATAGCGCTGAGAATTGTTCTTTGATCCCTTACATATTGCTGCATTATTACATTATCAGAATAAGCCGTTATAGCAGCATGCTGAATAGGAGAAGATGCACACGAGTAGGTTTCAGATGCAATGCCCAGCATCGCGTCTTTTAATTGGCTATCACAATCTTCTGGTAAAATAGCAATACCCAATCGCCAGCCACCTGCACCAGCCCATTTAGATAAACCTGAGGTAACAAAGGTTCCTTTTGGGTAATACTTGGCGATGCTGACGTGTTGATTATCATGTTGCAGTGGCGCATAGATTTCATCTGATATGACTTTTGCTTGGTATTTTTCTAGCACGACTGTCAACGCCTGCAGTTCGCTCTGGGTATAACATAAGCCATCTGGATTACCGGGAGAGTTTAAAACAACCAATAAAATTTGATGGTTTTGCGCAGCTTCAGATAAAGACTTGTCTAGAATATCAGGGGTTATTCTGTAACGCTGTGCAAAGCTGGTTTGCATCATAAATGTGCTATGGCCTATTAATTCTGCTTGTGGCGCATAAGAAACCCATGCAGGGGCAGGAATAAGCACTGCAGCATGGGTGTAAGCGCACATTATTGTGTACAGCAATGCTTTTGAGCCAGGGGCAATAAACACCTGTTCTTCAGAAATGAGCCGTTTTTCAAATGCAGAGTGATATTCCGCCACTTTTTTTCGTAGCGCTTGCAACCCTTGCACCTGTGTATATTCTTTGCGATGAGCATGCTCTATTAATGCTGCTTTTAACACAGGTGAAATTGGAAATGGCGATTGGCCAAAACCAAAACGAAATACCTGCCTCCCATTTTTTTCAATCGCAGCAGATTGTTCATTCAACAGCAAAGTGCTTGAAGGTGAAATTTGGCGATACATCAGTCAATAACTCCTGTTTTTATTAGATTGTGTCATTTATAGTTCAACCCAATAACCATAGTACAATGATCAATTACTCATGACCTCAGCGCAACTTCAGGCATTTATTACTGTTGCCCAAGTAAACAGTTTCACCACTGCGGCATTCATGCTTGGCATAAGTCAATCTGCGGTATCCCATGCGATAAAATCAATAGAAAAGGAATTGGCTGTAGCCTTGTTTGTCAGAGGTAAAGCCGAGATCGTTCTGACTGAGGTTGGGTCTAACATTCTAGCGAATGCACACTCAGTACTGGGGTTATTTGAGTCTATAAAACAAACGGCCAATGAATCAAAAAACTTACAACAAGGAGTATTAAAAATAGGCTCATTCGGCCCCTCATTTTCTGCTCAACTGTTGCCGATTATTTTAGCCGAATATAGAGTTCGTTATCCTAATATCAAGGTATATGTAGAAGAAGGCGAAGATCATCGAGTCAAAGAGTGGATCGCGGATCGAAAGGTGGATTTAGGTTGTATTATTTTGCCAGATCTAGCGTTAGATCACATTTATTTAACCACCGATAAACTAACAGTGATACTTCCGGTCAATCACCCATTAGCCGCCAAGACTAAGATAAATGTAGAAGAACTAGCTGGGTTTCCCTTTATTTTGACAGAAGGTTCAACCGGAAAAATGGTGATGGAACTGTTTAAGCAATCTAAGCTTGAGCAAAACATCATATACAACAACGTTCAGATAATGAGCATGTTATCTATGGTGTCCTCTTCCGCAGGCGTGTCAATCGTAGCAGAGCTAGCCATCCCTAGTGGTTTTGAAGGAAAA
>QIJM01000181.1 GCA_003232445.1 Paraglaciecola arctica | reverse complement strand
GAACATTGCTTTGCGTTTCTGACAAACCCCTGCATGGAGAGCTAAAACTGCCCGGCATGGCCTCAAAATTTTACCAAACTCAGGTCAATCAACACCTTAAAATCGGTATAAAGGCCATGGAAATATTACGCGAACAACCCGCTGAAAGTATCCATTCGCGCAAATTGCGCTCGTTTGCCGAAACCGCGTTTCAGTAAGTGAAGCTGACATGAAATTTCTTGCCATATCGGGAAGCGCACGAAAAGACTCAACAAACACCGCTATGTTGCGCGCCCTGCAATCATCAACAAAGCTTCAGCACAAAATTGAGGTTTTTGATTGCATCGCCAGTCTGCCGGTTTTTTCACCGAACCTTGAGGGAGACAGTTTGCCCACCAGCGTTTATGCCTTTGCAAAGCGGATAAAAGCAAGTGACGGATTAATTATTGCCAGCCCTGAATATGTTAGATCTATTCCGGGCGGACTAAAAAACGCCATCGATTGGCTGGTTTCCAGAGATGAAATAATTGGCAAGCCAATTGTTCTTATGCACGCATCCCATCGCGGCGATGATATGCTTGAGCAGCTTCGCCTAGTTCTTGAAACCGTAAGCGAGCGTTTCAATAAAGATATTTTTTTAAAATTCGATTTGATGAAAAAATCACCGCAAGAAATTTTTAAATATCTTGAAATTGACAAAAACCAACAGTTGATAAACAATTTTGTTTCTGAGTTCACTCAATATTGCCAACGTTAGACACTCAATTTATCCCATCAATACCCAACTCTCCCGTCATTACCCGCTTTATCGGGGCAATCCAGCTTTTTGAATCACGTCTGTGATGGAAAAATCCTACAGCCATCAGATTTGCAAACTATCTTTCACCGATAGTTTTAAATCCTAACAACGCTGCTGCAATAATCATAAATGCTCCACCAGTTCTCTCGACCCATCTTTTTCCATCGCCCACGAATTTTTTTGCAATCCAATCCGAGCTCATTCCATAGGCAGACAAGAATAATCCATCAATGACTATGTATGTGGCGGACAGAATTAAAAACTGTGTCACAAAATCTAAATCAGGATTGATAAATTGTGGGAAAAGTGTAGCAAAAAATACAACCGCCTTGGGATTAGCAGCAGAAGTTAAAAAGCCCTGAAGCCACAAAGTTTTAAGTGATGCCGATTTCTGCGCTCCGTATTGTTTGGCCTTGGCAGAAGTTGCATTTCTCATCATTTTTATACCCAGCCACGTCAAATAAACCACACCCAGCCATTTAATTATTGTTAGTGCGTTAGCAAATGTAGACAAAATTACCGCCAAACCCAAGCCGGCTGCAAGCATTTGTAAAAAATTGGCGCTCAAATCTCCGCAAATAGTAAACAAAGAACGTCGAAAACCATGTGCCGCGCTATTTGAAAGTATCAGCAGCTGACTGGGACCAGGAGTACTCATAAATGCGAGCACTGTAACAACGTAAATAGTCCAGACTTCAAATGGCATTGCTTAAATCCCTTACAGTCGAATTGTCTAAACCTAACACAGAAATAGACATCGAAACTTTAAAAGAGCAACCACAAAAACTCTCATTTTTGCAACGATCTCAGTTCAGCCATTTCCAGCGATAAATATCTGCATCCGTAAATTTTTTTGTTAAATTCAACTCACAACTCAGCCTCAATCATGCCCTTGATTTTTTTAGCTTTTTCAAAATGATCCAGCTTATGGGTTTCAATCCACCAGCGGGCCGCTTCCATCAACAATTCCGGATTATCATTTTTATTGGCGAAAAACGCATAAAATGACAGCCCGACACCCTCGCCCTTTTGAGCAATTTTAGTTTCACAGACC
>QIJM01000430.1 GCA_003232445.1 Paraglaciecola arctica | reverse complement strand
CTCTAACATTCTCCTCTAGTCCAGAAGCACTTAGTCAGTCGAATGTTACGGTAAAAGCCCAATGTCATGACAACGACTGGTATATGTTTATAGTAGTCAAAGCAATCGAAACTCAACCCGTTGTGGTTATATCTAGTGCGGTTAGCCCGGGAACATTGTTAACCACTGATAATGTTCATGTGGTTAATATGAATAAAAAACGTTTAAGAACGAGTACATTTGCCGATATAAAAGATGTGGTTGGGACCAGAATAAAACGTCGAGTCTCAGCGGGTAGACCTGTCGATCCTAATAACTTATGCTACGTATGCAAAGGCGATAGCGTGACTATTTCTGCGGGCACGTCCAGTATGCGGGTAAAAACCAGTGGTGTAGCGTTAGAAGATGGCCGTATGGGCGAGACAATTCAAGTAAAAAATAGACGTTCGAACAAAAAAATATATGCTCGAGTTGCCAGTACAGGGCAAGTAGAAATAAGTATTTAAGCATATCGGGAAACGGCGAGTTTAGCCTCTATACATTTTGGTGCTGTAAATTGTTTTTTTTGCTAAAGTATTCGAGAACGTGGCCGATAACTAAAACGAGGTTAAATAAAAGGTAGTGGGTATACATTATGTCTATTAATAATATAAACAACGGCAGCCCCAAAGCGCCTGTTGATAATCAGAAGCTTAGTCAGCAACAGCAGGCTTTGAATAATGGTAATGCGCAGCAAGCAGACACGCAAAAAAAGGCCACGGCTGGTGTTCGTCAGGACTCAGTGTCGTTAACGTCATCTGCACAACAACTTAGCCAGGTTCAGAGGAAAGGTGTAGAAGCACCTGTCAACCAAGAAAAAGTTGATAGATTGAAAAAAGCGATTCAAAGTGGTGAGTATCAAATTAATCCTGAATCATTGGCTCAGAAGATTTCAATATTAGAATCAGAAATATTTGGTACTAAAGCGTAAAAGGCAGCATAATGGGGGCTGTCTTTAACTGTGATAAATATTATGTCTGAATTAAAAAAAGCAATAACAAGTCAACATAACTTCTTACTAGAATTACAACAAATTCTTGAAACAGAACTTCACCTTATCAGTAGCAGAGATGCTGAATCACTGATCAACATGCTAAAAACCAAAGAAGCCTTGCTTGATTCAGTTCAACAACAAGATACTGTTATCGCCAGCTTGTATACAAAAGCGAGCCAAGAGCAAAAAGATGAAGAAGAACTTGTTGGGTTATTTAATAAAGCCAAAGCAATGGTTGCCCAATGCCAGTTTCGCACTCAAATTAATCAAACTGCAGTAGAACAAGGCCAATTGAGGCTAGAGCACCTGCGTAATCTTATATTGGAATCAAGAGCAAAAGAATCACTGACTTACGATAAAACTGGCCGTACTCAAGGTAGTGGGTCTGGTGGTGGGATCAGCACTTAGGCGCTATGAGCTTCGAGCAAAATGATAAAAACTACCTTCGAACAAAATCTATTAAAAAAAATTTGTACTCTTTAAGCTAATCACTTAAAACTCTTAGCTCGCAGCTGCTTTAATAATAATGGACTTTTTTAACACGCTTAGGACGTGCTGTGGATAGGTAAATGTCATTGACCAATTTAAAATCTAATTCTAGCTCGGTCGCATAAGTATCATCCCCTACTGGATAACTCTTTACCACTTTTGCACCTCTAATCACACCTTGTACTGAACTATCTAAGCGAGTGTTTTGTATAACTAAACTTGCCAAAGACTGACCGCTATCAACTTTTTGTCCGTATACCTGCTCAGTCAATTCTCGATATGCATCTAGCTTTGAAGCTTTAAGTGCCATCAACATTTTACTAGACTCACTTGCCC
>QIJM01000044.1 GCA_003232445.1 Paraglaciecola arctica | reverse complement strand
CTCGGCGAAAATCAAACACCAAAACGTTTAATGGCAACTACAAAAGGGCAAAATAAATCAATGAGTTAACGCTTAACTTAATGACATTGGGTAACGTCCCCTTTTATTGTTGTTACCTTAAATCTTCATTGGCCCTTGCTGAACCAGTCTATCTATGTCTTTAATCTCAACACTATCGCAATCCGCAATTAATGAATAATATGTTTTTTTCGCCAAATCATTTTTCATCCACTCAAGTGTAGCAATCGAAAGTTTCTTTTGGGTAACATTACCCATTAACCTAAATGTTGAGTAGTTATTTGTTGCTGCCGATGTTAGAGCCTGAACAATAAAATCATCTGACTCTCCAAATTTATTAGGGAGAGCAAATAATACATTTGCTCTTATGATACCTCGTTTGTCATTGAGCAACTCCAAAAGATGAGCAAGATCAAATTCGTTATTATGAATTTTGTTGATAATTTTTTGCGTGTTTTCTGTGCTCATATTTTATCTCCAAAAATCTCTTGACGACGAGCCCTCATTTCTTTGAGGATTTTTCGTCCAACATCAAACTCCCGTAATTCCCTGGCTAAATTAATTTCTTCCATATAACCTCTGAATTCCAGCTTCCAGAATATATCTGAATCCGCCATCAGCCTAAAGCCTTGGTATCCTGATGCTTGATCATCAAGTAAATGCTTAAATTCATGTCTCATCGCACCGATTGATGCGTCAGGATCGAGAAGTAAACGACCAGGATTCCCTGATGATAATGCTGGTTCATAAGCTAAGGTTCCTGGCCTATCAACAATATCGACTCCCCTCTGTGCTGCCGCGTCTAATATAGATGCATATTCATCCGGATGAGAATATCTGCCTGGGCCTAATACATCTCTTAGATAATCACCATAGGTATGCAGTTGTTTGTTTGGGCCAACACTCTCATCCTCCGCCGTACTCATATCCCTGGAGGCCTTCAACCCAACGGGAGACTGAGGTGACGATTCATAATCCGGCCCATCATGCGGTCCTAACAAATATGTCTTGGACCATTTTTCCGCTGGCAGAAACTCTTCCTTTTTCGTACCCGACTTTGGCCACGGCAAGTGGTGATTGCGATCTTTCGGCTGAAGCCAGCTACCGGTGCGATGAACCACTAATTGACCCGAGCCGATGAGCTGAATAACATACGCTTTACCCTTTTCCTGGGTATAACTTTCGCCTTTCAGTGTAGAAGAATACTTTTCCTCATCAGAAAAACAGTCACTCTCGCGAAGAACGGAGCGCCAGGTCGGACAACACCCTCCATCCGAAAAAAAGTGTATTCATTGAGAAATTGCTTAAGCGCTTCTGTGGTGGGAAAGGTTTTTACCGGAAATGAAACAGACCCCGTTAGCGATCGGGCAATGCTGTATACGTAACCCTCCTTATCATAACCCCCACCCTTTCCCGTTGCCACCGGAGATGACTTTCGTCCTTATTGTCAAAAAATCCCACCAAGCCTTTCCTTTTGATTCAGATGCTAACACAGTAATCAACAAATCGGGGTGTGCAAGCTTTTGGGGTTGCGAATCTGGTATCGCCCTCAACCATATGGGCAAAAAATCATCCCACCCTGCCCTTGTCTCTCATCAAGCATTTATCCAATAGCCGCCGTACACAACGCCAGCAAACTACCCGGAGCCAAACCCAGAAACAAAATGCCCAGACCATTGGCGGACAACACTACTTTCATATCGGTGCTGGTTTCAATGGGATTCGTGTTTTCTGCCTTGTCAAAGTACATGAGCTTGATGATACGCAGGTAATAAAAGGCACCGATGATTGAAAATATTACTGCGACCACGGCGAGCCAT
>QIJM01000390.1 GCA_003232445.1 Paraglaciecola arctica | reverse complement strand
AGCTCTGAAAAAAAGGGGTTCACCACTTTTAAAATTTGCTGCAGAAAGCTAGTTTTTTTACTTGCTGTCCACCTCAGGGCGTGTTGTTATAGCGCATTTTCTACCGAACTCAATTTACGCATTTTTTTCAAATTCTCTGGTGTTTCTTGCTCGTTATTCTCGTCCAATTTTTCTTGTACTTTGCTCGCATTTAATTCATTGATATGATTGATATAGCCCTGCCTTGATTCTTCAGCAGACTCTATCCAAAAAGTTTCATTTCCTGAAGCAATGCACATAGCATTAACAGCATCAGTTAAAAGCTCACCTTTTGCAACTAGGTGATAAAATGTTGAATAAGCGACAGCCGTATCACTCCAAAGAGGTTTTTGAGAATTTGCTACTACGGCATAAAATGGATAACCATTATCTTCAAGGTGCATTGCCATTTTGGTTCCAGAATAACCTTCACAACAAGAAAGACACAAAAGTAAATTATTATTAAGCGCTTGATTAATTGGCGCTAACAACTGCCTTAAATTTTGCTAGGTAATTATTTCACCGCTAGAAAGTTGAATTCCTTCATGATAGCCGTGAGCACTAATATGAATCATTGGAATCAGGTTGGGAAAAGCTCTCATGGCTTCTGCCAAACCTACTTTTAAGCTTGCTTCAAAAGACTCAAAATTTATTGCTGTTACAACAGAGCATGGAATCTGGTTTAGATTTACTGCTTGTTGAATAATATTACCCTCGCTTCTTCGATGATACAAATCTACAGCCGAAGGGGACTCAATAACAAATACGAAAAACTTAATTCGCTGGTCTTCAGGTACTGGCATGAAGTTCTCCTTGCGCTATAACGTCTAGCATCACCAGAAGGCAAAGCGTAGCTTTGACTATCTAAGTGAATGCTATTGTTATAAGCCGGCATATGCATCATTAATTTGAAGCTCAAACTCTTTCATCACTTCTTTAGTAGATTGATTTGATACTTCTATTTTATAGCCCAGCCGATTTCCTAGATGTAATGCTTGAATCAACCACTCTCTATACAGATAACAGCTATGCATTGCCCATGTAATATTTGGTAGTTATTGTATTTTTTGCTTTGTATTCAAATGAACTATTCTAGTATTTCTTGCATCCACCATTGATTTATGGAAAGCACCCCATGTAGTTTCAGTAATACCTAGGTATTCAATAATCATATCCTTATTGAAGTCTTTTAATTCATCTCCTTTTGGTATTTCTATTTTCGACACAAATGTTTTCCAATGTGTTTCGCTGCTATATACACCAAAAATACTATTCCATGAAATTACTGCGTCGGAGTAACACATGTCAGCAATACTGGGCCATGCACCATGCTTGCTATTTTTCTTTGTTAAATAATCACCAAAAACACATGCTCTTAAACAATCATGTACAAGCCCGAACTGTTGATTCCATTCGTTCATAGTATTCCGTTGAAATTAGGCTTATAACTTTTAAGCTAAGCGGCGCAAAAAAGTGTAGCATTTTTGCGTCCGGTGGAGGCACGCAGTGCGGAACATACTTGACACTTTTGTTAGGCATTTATACTCCTGGGTTTGCGATCAGTAACTGAGGGTCTATTTTAGTATCGTATCGCATATTCACCAGTGCCATATAGTAATTAGCAGTGTTTTGTAAAAATAAAATATCGCCATCTCCATTTGGAAGGTTATTGATTGGCCCAATTCCATGAACCACTTCGTGCCTTAAGCCATCTAATTCCTCTAACCTATTTCACTAGTGTCTCGAATTCATGTCTCGGTATCAATTTGAGCTTATTTGTTCAATGGTTTATGGTGAATTCATTATAACAAATTGTTTGGGATTTCAGGCCTTTTTATTTATAGTTAACGGGACACTAGTGAACCTATTTCTAGAAAAAGTGAAATCATTTATAGGACTGAAATCAGCGTCTGGCCTGCAAATTTGAAATAGTCGATCAGATTTAACTAGCAGAGATTGACGTTCTAGCTCATTTAGTAAAATTGAGATTTTTTCGTCTACAAGCTGAGCATAATTTTTTCCACTAATCTCAGAAAGTTTAACATTTCTATTTTCTATGAAAGGAATCCAGGGCTCAGTTGAGTGTGCACAAGTTACCTTTAAATATTCAAGCACAGCATCGTCAACAACAGAGTGGGCAAAGATTAGAGAAGCCCCATCAATGGCAGATCGAAATTTAGCTATTTCATTTTGTGCAATTTCCTGCCCAAGATTCTCAACTCCTCCCGCAGTCTCAAGGGCGCCTTGTTTGTCTATGAAGAATTTATCGTTCTCATCATTATGAAATAAGTCGAATGCAAAATCTTTCCATTCTTGGTAAATGGCAGGTGTTACTGCTGGAACACCAAGATCGGCAACTTTTCGTAACGAAAATATTGCCGCAAAACGACTCGTTACGCTATTAAATGCTTTTGAAAAGATCTCTTCTGCTGATTCCATCATGTATGCCTAACGCTGAGTTCAGCTGCAGTGCGCCTTTTGGAGCTTTTGTGCAACAATGAAGCGAAGCGGAATGCACAAAAGAACCAAATGTGTACTGT
>QIJM01000324.1 GCA_003232445.1 Paraglaciecola arctica | reverse complement strand
CGCTGTTTCAAACCCGAATAGACTTTGTCACTGTAATCAGCCAGTCCTATATCCAAGCTATTTAGCACATCAACCAGATGTTCATTATCTTCACGGCCGTTCCAGATTTTTTTGTAAGTGCCTTCTTTATAACCGTGGTCTTGGCGGAAAAAATTCAACACGTTTTTGCCCACGTATTGGCGATATAGCTCATCTGAGTCCATTTCGGCTTGTTCGACTATCTTTAGAAACAAAGGCACATCGAAACGTTTGGCTGCGCATAAACCCGCCATTAATTCTAAGTTATCTAAAATATCTTGCTCTGTGAACAAATAGTCCTTGCCATCAAACGTGACTTGTTTGCGATTGCATGCAAGTTGCTCGGCTATGGTGTTGGCAGACTTTTGAATGTCGCCAGTAAAACCAATGATGATGTCTGACAACGCAAAGTGCCATATATCAACCAGTTCCATTTGTAACTGTGGTAAGTCCTTTTGCTGGGCTTTCCACCATTTCCAACCGTGATGCTCGATGCCTTCTACCGACTCAATCATGGCAGCGCGTAAATAAGCGTAACCGGCGTTGAGCCAATCAGGGTTAACCTTTTTATTCATGCTGTCTTGCAGCGATAACATAGTGGTGAGTTGGGTTGAGCTGAGCATAGTGGTGGCTGTCCTTTATTTTTTATAAAGACTTTTAAATTCTTTAATAACGCTTATGCGTTGTTGTTCGGTTTGTTCTTTAATCGCTTTACCTTGGTAGCCTTTGGCGACTATGGCTTTGATATCGACTTTTGCTGCCGCCTCATAAGCTTGCCAAATATACTCGGTATTTTTATATTCGCTGTCTTCAAAGGTCGTTCTGCCTCTGGCATCCGCTTTACAGGTAAGCAAACATTCGGCAAACCTTTGTGGTTTGCGCCATACATCGCAGCGATTCAACATACCCAGCACAGTACTGGCTTTTAATTCAAAGGCATGATGAACATGAGTGTGATATTCGCTGACCATTAAACCGAGTTCGCGGCAATCATTAGGTGCTTTTAAGCGGTCGCAGAGTGAGTTGATTGCGCCCAGGCCGAGTTTTTCATGGCCTTGATGTGATGGCCATTTTTCAGGTGGTGTGAGTCCTTTACCCAAGTCATGCACTAGCGCCGCAAAACGCACGCTAAGTTTATCTGATAGTTTGACTGATTGTTGTAACACCATCATGGTGTGAATGCCGGTATCAATTTCAGGGTGCCACTTTGGCGGGTTAGGTATACCCCAAAGTATGTCTAACTCAGGAAACCAAATTGCCAAAGCACCGCAGGCTCTAAGGTTTTCAAAATAAACTTCAGGATGGATTTCTAATAAGCTACGTGCGGTTTCTTGCCACACACGTTCGGCGCTAAGGGTGATGAGTTCGCCATTGGCGACTATTGTTTGCATCAGAGCCAGTGTTTCTGGCGCGATACGAAACCCTAAGCTGTGATAACGAGCCGCGAATCGAGCTACGCGCAAAACACGCAGGGGATCTTCAACAAAGGCGGCAGACACATGGCGTAAAAGTTTGTCTTTAAGATCCTGTTGGCCGTTGTAGGGGTCGATGATATTGCCTTGCTCATCCATCGCCATCGCGTTGATGGTCAGGTCGCGGCGTAATAAATCTTCTTCTAGGCTGACTTTGCTAGAGGCATCACAACTAAAACCAGTATAACCTGCGCCTATTTTACGTTCAATACGAGCAAGGGCATATTCTTCTTTGGTTTTTGGGTGCAAGCGCCAACTGCTTGATAACCTTGAGCCAACATTTGTTCAGGGGTGCTGCCGACCACTACCCAATCTTGGTCTTTTATAGGGCGGCCAAGCAACTTGTCGCGCACGGCACCACCGACTAAATAAGTTTGCATAAAATCTTAGAATGTTTCATTAACACTATTATGCCTCAGACGGGAGCTTTGCAGAAGTCGCCAAGACTGAAAAATTACGATTAAAAATAACAACAGTCTCTTTGACAATATCAAGCGAACTGGGTAGTTTAGGTTTTAAATTAATACTGTATTTTTTTCACGGACTTTTCTGCCTAACTTATGTATCTCAGCTATTTTGGATTATCCGATAATCCGTTTTCCATTGCACCTAATCCTGACTAT
>QIJM01000603.1 GCA_003232445.1 Paraglaciecola arctica | reverse complement strand
TTAAGGTATTGGGTTGTTATCCAAGTGAAGAGATAAATCCGACGAAAGTCGCAGCGGTGAGTGCTTTAGCCGAATAGTCAGTACTGTTAAATATATCCTGTACATAAAAAACGGGTTAGCGTGATTTAAAAAAATACCATCAGAAATAAAAAGTGCTTGACGGCGATCCCCATATTTGATCTATTCGTTAACTATTATAGGTTGACAATGCACTGTTCTTATTTAATTTGATAGAGCCTCTGATTTTTTCTTTATTGGTCGATATTGATATAACAAAGGAAAACTTTAATGATTTTATATCTTTAATTAATAAAATATCTAAAGATGTGAGTTTCTTTGTCGATAGCGTAAGTGAGAGTAATATTATCTTTTTGTTGAAACTTAAATTAAAGATCCAGCAAAAAAAGAATATTATGTAAACAAACTGTGCTTCGCGCACAAAAAAATTTATTAGGAGTGTTGCTATGCAACCAAACAAAACGAAAATTGCACTAGGTTTAGGAGTCTTGTTTTTGGGGGTGTCTGGCACTTCTAATGCAGTAATAGGCACTTTCAATATTTCAGCTAGAACGATCGAAGATGTAGGTCTGATCCAAAATACTGCGATTGATTACGGAACCAATATTTTTACCACAGTTGGTAATTGTATATTGATTGGTAACGAGCCTACAGATTTACTTCTTCAAATCGACCCAGCTGCCCCTAGTGTTGCCTTAGATAACGGTACGTTGTCAGGTACAGGTTGTGTTAACGGTGATGATTTAGGCACGGCTGGGCAATACACTGTGACGGGCATTTCGGCTACGGATGTCACTATTTCGATGACCAGTATTGCGAATGCTGATTTTACCTTTACACCATTGGGTGTAGCTAGTGGTTATGGTGCTGCCATACCAGCAGATAGTGATGATACGAGAGTCGCGGTAAGTTCAGCTGGCCCCGTTACGCTGCGAACAGCAGGTGCTGCTGATGATGATGGGGTTGTTAACTTAGTGACTGAAACAGAATTGGTTATATTCTTGGGTGGCACGTTAAGCGTTTTGCAACCCCTGACACCAAGTTTGGCATACGCCGGTACATTTGACTTAACCGTCACTTATTAAATATCTTGTCATAATAGCTTTTTGCGGAATATGAAGTTATTACGACATACAAAATTGATTTAAAGGAGCTTTTTATGAGAGCTATTAATATGAAAAAAACATTAATTTGTAGTGCTGTTTTAGCGTTGGGCTTTGGTGGTTTGGCACAAGCTGCAACCGTAACTGCTGACTTTGCCTTTACTACTGTACCAGATGTAGCCATTGCTGAGGCGATTGCTTTGGACTTTGGTGTTGACTTAAGGCTTGGGGTGGGTACTACCTGTACTTTACTTGTAACTAATGTGGTAGGTCCAGGTTCGACAGCGGGTCGATATGGTCCAACTACAGCTGACGCGGCAACTTTTCAAAATAGAACTGGCGATTGTGATAACGCGGGTACAGGTACCGCCGGTGTATACGACATAACGGGTGCTAATGGAGTGGATGTTGCTATAATTGTTAATCCTATATTGCCCAATGCATCAAACTTTTTTGCCTTTGTACCCACTGCTACTGCAGTGGAATACGACAATGGAGCTGATGGTGATGCTTTAGTTGCTTTTGGCGCAGGAGTTGGCAGTACAGCTACTGGGACCGCGCAATTAGCCACTCCCGCTGATACTGGCGTCGGGAGTCCGATCCCAGGTCAAACTAAGTTGTTTGTTGGTGGCACTTTGACCGCACAACAACAATTAACGGCGGGAACAGACTATAATCTTCAAACATTCATTGTTGATGTGGTTTATAACTAGGTTAATTTTCACCTTAAT
>QIJM01000165.1 GCA_003232445.1 Paraglaciecola arctica | reverse complement strand
GAGATGATTGGGGTTAAGTCGTAACAAGGTATCCGTAGCGGAAGCTGCGGATGGATTACCTCCTTTCTAGGGAGTACTAGCCTTCTATTTTTTAGAAGAGCTAGGTCGACTTGCGATATTTACTTCGGACGATAAGAAATGAGTAAATATCAGCTGTTAAATCAGCAAGTATTAGATTTCTTTCAATCGATGTTCGATTTGCACTATTCAGATTTTAATTATGACAAGCCAGCATTTGCTGGCTTGTCGCGTTAAAGAAGGGAATATCCCCTCCTTAGTCGCAGGGAAAACAATTGTTTATATTTTCTCTGGGAATCCCCTCGGAAACTGAATAGATATTTGCGGATTTATTCCGTGAAAATCTATGATTTAATAATTTATAGCCCGAGCACTTGTTTATATATTTGTATAGATGTTACGCCCTTTTCTTTTTGTCCGCTTGTCATTGCCTGGTACTTTAGTAATAGAATTTTTTCTAGTTGCTCTGGTGTGGCTGATAATATCTGCCGTTCTAAACCATCGTTTACTTGCTCATCAGGAAGAGTAAACCATATATCTATGTTCCATCTTTTTTCAGGGAAGGGTATAGTTAGACAGACATAGAATCCAAGAGGAGCGTTTAAATGAGAGAGAGGCTTGAAGTTTATCCGGTCGGTAGAATTAATGCTGTATGCCCAACTTTTTGATGCGAATACTCTTAAAATATCTGTCCGTAGTTTTAAAGAGAAATTATTAATTTTAACTCCAAAGTCCAAATCTCTATCTACGAGGAGATTGTACTTATAGCTTCCATTTAAGCTAACTTCTCCATACTTTTTCAGAATATTAAGAAAATCTGTAGTTTTTAGTAATTCGTCGGCTTCCTTCAGCAGTTTATTCGCGTGTTTTCTGGCAGTTAATAGTCTATTGTTCATATTATGATTATATCGTATAGCTCTTGAGTTTTGGACAGTTTTTCGGTAAAATGGTGCGAGTAATTGCTGTATTCATGTACTGGGCGATTAGCTCAGCTGGTTAGAGCGCGTCACTGATAATGACGAGGTCGGAGGTTCAAGTCCCTCATCGCCCACCAATTACTTCACCGCAGGTGAAATAATGACCTGTGAGCGAGCCTTCAAAGAAGATCGCCCACCAATTACTTCACCGCAGGTGAAATAATGACCTGTGAGCGAGCCTTCAAAGAAGATCGCCCACCAATTACCCTTAACATTTTGTAGCCAAAATGTAGCCTAACCAATTTTTAATTCTTATTGAAGATTGAAAAGGAAACGGCTTGGTAAACTTGCCAGTAAAGCTAAGGAATTGGCATTACGGCAAAGTTACCATCACACACTGACGTGGGGACATAGCTCAGTTGGCTAGAGCACCTGCTTTGCAAGCAGGGGGTCCAGGGTTCGAGTCCCTGTGTCTCCACCAAAATAAGTACCATCCAAAAGGGTGGTTTTTATTTTGGTGAATAATAAAGTCTCGAAGCCTGGACCCCTTGGGGGTCTAGGGTGAAAACTGCCAGTGGCAGTTTGGAAACGAATCTTCCGATGGTAACTTGTTACCAATCGCGAAGTTCGGGGTGAGACGATTCAGTGAATCGTCGCAAGGATCACTAACTGATTTACAACTTGTTGGAAGTAAGTTAGGATCGGGGTCGCTGGAAGTGACCGCTGGAAGTGACCGAGTCCCTGTGTCTCCACCAAGATGTAATGAACAGGAAATGTAGCAAAAAAAGCAACGAAAAGTGGTCACTCTATACTTTACATCTAGCCTATTCATTGATACTATTATGCAACTTGAGTTTAGGTAGAAACACGTAAGATTGTTTAATCGTGAACTCAAGAAAAGGGGAGTAAGTTAACTTTTGTTAGCCTATATTACCCAGAAATTCACGTGTATTTTAACAATTTAGCTGACGTTAACATACTGAACATTAATTTAATGATCAGTGTGTTAAGAGAAAATAGAAAGTTGTTGGTACTCGATAAGCATCAACAACTAGTCGAAATTGTACAGATCATACATATTTTTATATGTATGATTACTCATAAAAAGCTACATAAGCGCATATAACGGATGCCTTGACGTAAGTTACCGATGAAGGACGTAGTAAGCTGCGATAAGCTTCGGGGAGTTGCTAACAAACTTTGAACCGAAGATTTCCGAATGGGGAAACCCGGCTACTGTAATGAGTAGTCACATCTACCTGAATGTGGCCTCATTTAATGTCAAAATTTTTGATTGAGTGCACAGATCAGCTAACTGAAACGGTGAAAAAATTATTGAAACGTATATAGTGTATACGTCTAAAAGTTTTTGCACCGTTATCAGTTGTTGCTATGCGTACTCAACATAATATTTTGGTATTAGATGAGGCCTGATAGGGTAGTTTGCGGTAAGTGCCTGAACTGAAACATCTTAGTAGGGCGAAGAATAGAAAGTAACCAACGATTTCGGGAGTAGTGGCGAGCGAAACCGAATCAGTCTAAACCTAGTTTATTTCCGTCTCTTAATTTTAAGAGTCGGATAAGTTGACAGACGAATATATATTAGGGGTTGTGAGAAGTAAATATTTCAAGCTGATGTGTTATCTATCTCTGCTTAACAGCGGGAATAGAATGAGACATTGGCTTGATTGCACACGCTGTCACCAGTGTGCGTAAGGAGTATAAAAAGATTCAATGCCAGCAGAACCATTTGGAAAGATGGGCCATAGACTGTGATAGCCAGGTATGCAAAGTGTTGAAAACCGTAAATCGGGACACGAGAAATCCTGATCGAAGCTGGGACGACCACGTTCCAAGACTAAATATGACTTACGATCGATAGAGAACTAGTACCGTGAGGGAAAGGTAAAAAGAACCCCGGAAGGGGAGTGAAATAGAACCTGAAATTATATGCGTACAAGGACTAGGAGGGGCTCATCATTAATGATGAGCATTTATCCTTATTCATAAATCGTCTTTCATTAATTTTTCATATATCATTTATCGTTTAGCTGTAGCTAAAATGAAAAATGTTAAATGGATAAAATAGTGATAAATGAAACATGATAATTGATAAATGATCTCGTCGTTAGCGACGAGCCCTGACTGGGTGCTTTTTGTAGAACGATCCAGCGAGTTAATGACTATAGCATGCTTAAGCCATTTGGCGTGAGGCACAGTGAAAGCGAGCCTGAATAGGGCGTAGAAAGTCTCTTTTATTAGAGATTTTAAGTTGTAGTTATTAGACCCGAAACCGAGTGACCTAACCATGGGCAGGCTGAAGCGACGGTAAAACGTCGTGGAGGGCCGAACCGTAGCATACTGCAAAATGCCCGGATGACCTGTGGTTAGAGGTGAAATGCCAATCGAACTCGGAGATAGCTGGTTCTCCTCGAAATAGCTTTAGGGCTAGCGTCGTACGGTAACATGTAGGGGTAGAGCTCTGTTTCGGACTGAGGCGCGTAAGCGTACTTACCCTTGACAAACTACGAATACTACATGCGGAACTACGGCAGTCAGAACATCGGTGCTAAGATCGGTGCTCGAAAGGGAAACAGCCCAGACCACCGATTTCTTAAACAATGAGGATGTTGGCTTAGAAGCAGCCATTCATTTAAAGAGTGCGTAACAGCTCACTCATCAAGAGATCCTGCGCGGAAGATGTAACGGGGCTAAAGTGTAATACCGAAGCTGTGGATATGCACTTCGCACTATGTGTTTCAATGCGTTTGTCTTATTTCGTATTTCAATTGTGGAACAATTTCCATATATGAAAATTGTAATTTGATAAATGATAAATGAACGGAGCATAAAGTGCGGAGTGTGTGTGGTAGAGGAGCGTTGATATCTGCGTTGAAGTCGAACTGTGAGGTTCGGTGGAGCGTTATCAAGTGAGAATGCTGGAATGAGTAACCATA
>QIJM01000333.1 GCA_003232445.1 Paraglaciecola arctica | reverse complement strand
GCGTTTTATTGATGTTTAATCGCGCCGTCGTTAAGACTGATCATCTTAAAGACGTTAAACAGACATGGTGTATCACCATGCAACAGGAATCACTGGGTTAAGAGAATTTAACTGAGTGATATTTTTCACTATCCGGGTATCCAGTCCCGAGTTGTTGGGTATAATCGACGCGAGTCAGGTTCCGTCCAACAAAGCGACTCAAGTCATTCAAAAAAGACTCGCAAAAGCGGCGCACCTTTTAATTCTAACGTTGGGCGCAGGAGGAATATTTATGGACTATGATCCTTTAGCTAAAGTAATTGATGAGTCATTGATTGTTTCTAAGAAAACTGTAGAAAAGCTATCAGCATTTAAAACCGATGATAAATTTTGTGAATTACCTGGAGAAAATATATTTGAAGAAAAAGAGCGTCTTTCAACTTTAATAAATTCTTTAATCGACCGACTGAATGCTGGGATTGTTAATAATCCGTCTAAACTATGGGTAATGAGTCAATTTCAACCGACTTTAGAGATAGCAAGTGACGAAGACACTGAAGGACGAGAGCATTTTGCTCGCCATCTTGAAGCAATAATGGATATTTTTGAAATCGAGAGCTCGGATGGATTGCTCGGATTTTATCTTGGATAATCGCGTTTATAAAAAGCGTCCAGCCTGACGATGTAAATTCTTCTTCAATGCGCTCTTGGTTATAGTCCATTAACAGCTTGATGCTTTGTTCTGGCATGCTATTTCCTTATACGTTGGCCTTGGGTAACATATCACGCACAATAGTAAGCATTGTGTTGACCTGCTCTATATCGGGTTTCACCAGTGGGGCTCCTTGAATAAATTCGGCCAGCGGCTGATTCATCAAGGCATGGTTAAATTCTGTTGGGTTGGCAATGCCCAGGTGTTCGCGTAATTTGAGCCAGGCCAATATTTCGTAGGGGTAGAGTCGATTATAGACATCGTTAAACTCATACCGGTTGATATAATCATTATAGAAAAGGTTTGACCATGATGTTACCATTATTCAAGTGAAATTTTAAAATTTGTGGGTTTTTATGATTCCTTTGCATGACGATAATCCAACGCAAATCCGTCCAATAATGACAATTGTCCTAATTGTTTTATGCGTATTGGTCTTTTTAGTCCAGATTGGCCACCCCAGCTCTTATGTTATTCGTGCTTATGGATTAGTACCCGCTGCGTTATTTAGCAGTTATAGCCAAGCCCCGTCTTGGCCTGGGATACCCGTTCCTGCTACCTTGACCGTGTTTACCTCGATGTTTATGCACGGCGACTGGATGCATTTAATCGGCAACATGCTTTTTTTGTGGATTTTTGGTAACAATGTTGAAGATGCGATGGGGCATTTTCGATTTATCCTTTTTTATCTGCTCTGCGGTATCATCGCTGCCATGAGTTTCGCGTTACCGAACTCGGATTCGCTGATTCCCATGGTAGGTGCCAGCGGCGCTATCTCTGGTGTACTCGGCGCATATCTGCTGCTTTACCCGCGTGCCAGAGTATTGGTCCTGATATACGTTGCAGCTATTCGAATCCCCGCCGTGTGGGTACTGGGAATGTGGTTCGTTTTTCAACTACTAAGTACCGCCGCTGCAGATGCCAGTCAAGGTGGTGTCGCATGGGGAGCACATATTGGCGGATTTGTTGCTGGCATGGTACTTATTCCGCTCTTTAAAAATAAAGCCCACCCTTTGTTTGCGAAAGCTCACACGTTTTATCGCCGGGATTGAAAAAGAGAGTAATTCTTGTGTTATTGCTATTTAACTTTAGCAGTGACGTCGTTTTTCCCAATTTATGGTGTTCTTTAATAGTGAACTAGTTCTTTATTTTGTTTATAATGTACCC
>QIJM01000171.1 GCA_003232445.1 Paraglaciecola arctica | reverse complement strand
TGCATAAAATAACAAAGACAAAAAGTAACAAGGTATATACGATTTAATAAAACCTTTGCTGAATTTCAGCTTAACACTCACTATTGATGTCAAGGTTACTGCTTTATTTTCTAGGGCAATTTCCTCTTGTGCTCTGGTGTTAGTGCACGCCACAACAACCAACGCTGCTGCTAAATATTTTATTAGACTATTCATTGCTTAAAGCTTACGCGGCATTACCTTTATGTAATTGAACATTTGCGCCAAATATTGCCTAGTGTTTTTAGGTGAGGCTCCCATATCTAACGAATAAAACAACTAATGATTGCCACCATCACTATGCAATCTCCTGAGCGTAAGGCAAGTGAATTTCTCAATCATCAATTGACTCAAAAAAATACACTATATCCACTTGCTTTCTTAGTTGTAGATGCATATATCGACACTCTATACCCAAAATCATTGGAACTACGAATGAGACCCCATGAGCTTAGTCCGCTAAGTGATTGGGGCGAATGAGTGCAGCCAACAAACAGGCAGTTTCAAGGATGACGGGTATATGTGCATATATGTTGTTTCTAGCCTCTTAGATCAGCAAAAATATTGCGAAACTAATTTATTTCAACATTCATATGCAAAGCCTTAGCTTTTTGCGACAATTGAATGTAATTCAACTAGAAGTGAAATTTTGTGATTTTAGAAGCTTGTTATTTCCTGATTTGGCTTATTGTTTTAAGTTGGGGCGCAGATAGATTTGTTTTTGGCGCCTCAGTGTTAGCTAGAAACATAGGCGTATCGCCTATGATCATCGGTCTTACCATAGTCGCTATGGGTTCATCTGCTCCAGAAATCATGGTAGCTGCGACAGCCTCATTCAATGGCAACACAGATACCGCAGTGGGTAACGCTCTTGGTTCAAATATAACCAACATCGCCTTAGTGTTGGGAATAACCGCACTACTTAAACCTCTATCTATTGCATCGAGTACCCTGAAAAAAGAAATGCCAGTGTTATTGCTGATCAGCCTACTCGCTGTATATTTCTTGTCTGATTATTTATTACTCAAAGCAGAAGGGATCATCTTAATCACTTTATTCTTTATGGTTATCGGTGGACTCACTTGGATGTCTTTTAATATGGAAAAAGGCGATCTTTTACAATCCGGAACAGAAAATGACATTCCTTCTGGCGTGCCTACTTCAAAAGCAGTTATGTGGTTAATAGTGGGTATGATACTGCTGCCTCTGAGCGCTTACTTTATGATAGATTCTGCACAAGTGATAGCTCGATACTTTGGTTTAAGTGAGTTGGTTATTGGATTAACTATTATCGCTATTGGTACCAGTTTACCAGAACTGGCAGCCTGCATTGCAGGAGTATTGAAAAACGAAGATGATCTTGCATTGGGTAATATTATCGGTTCAAATATTTTCAACCTCTTAGCGGTACTGGCTATGCCAGGCCTTATCGCACCGGGTATGATAGACGTAAACGCCGCCACACGCGACAGTTATGTAATGCTTGGGCTAACCGTGTTACTAATTGCATTTAGCTTTAATTTTAAAGGAAGTAGATGCATTAACCGAATGGAAGGTTTTTGTCTGATAACTTGCTTCTGTGCTTATCAGTATTTGTTATTTAGTTAACCTAGCGACACTTAGAATCACACTATGATTAAACAATCTGCTTTAAGAGTATTGGAAATTGAGCAACGAGCTATCGCGCAATTAGCTCAATATATTGATGACGCTTTTGTACAAGCTTGCCAGTTAATTTTACCTTGTAAGGGTAAAGTGATTGTTTGTGGAATGGGTAAATCAGGTCATATTGGCCATAAAATATCGGCCACGCTTGCCAGCACAGGCACCCCAGCATTTTTTATGCACCCCGCTGAAGCCAATCATGGTGATCTGGGTATGCTGACCGAGCAAGACATTTTATTGGTTATCTCAAATTCAGGCGAAACGGCTGAACTCTTGGCTTTGATCCCTGTGGTGAAACGTATGGGGGTCCCTATTATTGCTATGACATCAAATCCCCAAAGTACCCTTGGAAGATATGCCGATATTAACTTGTGCATCAAAGTGGAGCAGGAAGCCTGTTCACTGGGCCTTGCTCCTACTTCAAGTACCACCGTCACCTTAGTCATGGGGGATGCACTGGCCGTCGCGTTACTCGATGCACGAGGTTTTACTTCTGAAGATTTTGCCTTGTCTCACCCTGGTGGTTCATTAGGTAGAAAACTCTTGCTTAAATTAGAAGACGTCATGGTCAAAGAACAGTCTTTACCTTTGGTCTCAGGGCAACAAACTTTGCGTGAAGTTTTATTAGTCATTTCACAAAAA
>QIJM01000118.1 GCA_003232445.1 Paraglaciecola arctica | reverse complement strand
CTGTGCTGCAATCCTTCCATTTGTTATTGATTTTTGTTAAAAAACGACTCCAACATCAGGCTACGTCCTGTTGGCCTTTAATCTTGACTGACAACAATAAGAAATAACGATGCTGTTAAACCACGCCACCTTTTGGCAGAAAAAAATCGATTCGTTTCATCACATGTTATGTCAATGGGTCAGTTGGTTTGGTCAGTTGGTTTACATTGTTTATGGTATTACTGACATTTTTAATTGTAGTGCTCAGATATGGTTTTAACTTGGGCTGGATAGCCATGCAAGAGTCAGTAATGTACCTGCATAGCATGGTGTTTTTATTAGGCGCGGCCCACACTTTGCGCGTCAATGAGCATGTAAGAGTTGATATTTTTTATCGCCAATTCAGCCCAAAAAATCGGGCCAAGGTAGACATCTTTGGTAGCCTCATTCTACTCATGCCAGTGAATATTTTTATCTTCATGGTTAGTTTTGAATACGTCATGCGAGCCTGGCGAGTTATGGAAGCTTCCCAAGAAGCTGGGGGGTTACCTGCGGTCTTTCTATTAAAAAGCTTAATTTTGATATTTTCGTTTACCATGCTGCTACAGGGAATAGCTGAGGTCATTCGTAATGTTGCGAAATTGTCGTTAAATAAACAATCATCAAAGGCTGAGAATAAATAATGGAATATATCTCGCTATTGATGTTTTTAGCTGTGTGTTTGATGTTGTTATTAGGTTACCCCGTTGCCTATTCGCTGGCAGGCACCGCGCTTATTTTTGCTGGTGTAGGTGCTTTTTTCGGTGTATTCGACACTTCTTACTTGCAGGCAGTACCCAGCCGTTTGTTTGGCATAGTGTCTAACCAAACGTTAATTGCCGTGCCGTTATTTATCTTTATGGGGGTAATGTTAGAAAAATCTCGCGTAGCTGAAGATTTACTGCTCGCGATGGAACAAGTGCTCGGTAGATTAAAATCAGGACTGGCTATTTCTGTGGTGCTCGTTGGCATGTTGTTAGCCGCCAGTACAGGCATTGTAGGTGCCACAGTGGTCACAATGGGCTTGCTTTCCCTGCCGACTATGCTTAAAAAAGGCTACTCACCGTCTTTTGCTTGCGGTGCAATATGCGCCACCGGCACTTTAGGGCAAATCATTCCTCCATCTATTGCATTGGTTTTATTAGGGGATGTGTTGTCTAGTGCATTTCAGCAAGCACAACTGAATATGGGGATATTTTCACCGCGCTCTGTATCAGTAGGTGATTTGTTTGTAGGCGCTTTAGTTCCCGGTTTTTTGCTAGTAGGCATGTATCTTTTATATGTTTTAGTTTTTGCGGGTAGACAGATAGACTCGTCGCTCGAACAAAGTGACGATACAGCTATTTCTGTTAGTGGATTGTTTGCGGCGCTGTTTCCACCTCTCTTGTTGATTTTTATGGTCCTCGGTTCAATTTTGGCAGGTTTTGCTACACCCACCGAAGCGGCAGGCGTGGGTGCGGCAGGCGCATTGGTGCTGGCACTGATCAACAAACAACTTAACCTGCAAAAATTAAAAGATGTGATGATGTCGACCACCAAAGTCACCTCTATGGTGTTTTTAATCCTGATTGGTGCGTCTATTTTCTCATTGGTGTTTCGTGGTTTTGGTGGTGAAGAACTAATAGAAGAATTATTTGCCAGCTTGCCGGGTGGCGTATTTGCTGCCGTGTTATTGGTGATGGTGGTAATATTTTTACTTGGCTTTATTTTGGACTTTATCGAAATTACCTTTGTGGTTGTGCCTTTAGTTGCCCCAGTATTATTGGCAATGGGAGTTGACCCAATTTGGCTTGGGATCATGATAGCCGTTAACTTACAGACCTCATTTCTAACACCACCGTTTGGATTTGCTTTGTTTTATTTACGTGGTGTAGCGCCGCCAGAAGTGAAAACCTCGCATATTTATCGAGGCGTTACCCCCTTTATTTTTATTCAACTATTGTTGTTAACCTGTTTGGCAATTTGGCCAAATCTGGTAACTTGGTTACCTTCTTTACTTTAGTATTATTTTTGAGAATTTATATATGAAATTGCTTCAATTATTTGTTTTG
>QIJM01000668.1 GCA_003232445.1 Paraglaciecola arctica | reverse complement strand
TGATTCTTTATCGACATGTACGATAGGAGTAACCGCTGGAGGGTTGTGTTGAGAGGGTGGCTCAGAAGTGGGCTGAGATGGCTGTGTGATGGTTTGAAGTGTCTCTCCTGTTACAACATTATCTAACGCTATATTCTGCCCGTTTTTTTGGGATATTATTTGAGTTAAACTTCCTGTTCGATTGCCAATGGCGAAATTACCTGTCTGTCCTCTCAGTGCTTGTAAAGTAGCCGCTCTATCTGAAACAGGACCTTGCGGTTGGGGTGGTTTATCTTTATGCGGCAACATAGGTTGTTCTCCTTGTCGTAATTGGGGTGAGGGTTGAGGATTTGAATGAGGTGCTTGCAGTGAAGCTAATATTTTCTGATGTGCTTGCCTAAGTTGTGAAATATCAAACCCTTCTGTTGGCAATCGTCCTGTAATCACTAAGCTGTGTATCGCTGCAATCACCCAAGGCCCACAATTGACACCGTCTGTTTGTAATTTTTCGGCTCTCCGCGTCTTTGCGTTGATCGCTTAAAAAGCTGTCACAGTTGGATTGAACCGTTCCAGGCCTAATGTATCTATCACCAAGCGCTGAAACAAGCGGGTGACATCGGACAAACCATAACAGCGTCGCTTCAAGACTTTCACTCTATTATTAAATCCCTCCACAAAACCACTGTTGTTCCTATTGAGAAAAAAGTTACAAATTGGTTTTTCAAATTTCCTTAACGTTTTTATAAATGAATTAAAGCAGGTTAACTCAGATAATATAACACGCTCTATCCAATCAATCATTTTTACCTTAGCTTCTTCTGGCGTAATTTGACTATCAAATATCCCGCTGAATTCTCGACTAAATTGATAGCCTTGCTTTAGTTTAGGCGATAATTCAAATAATGATTGCAGGATCGTCTTTTCTTCCTCGCTAAAGTAATCTTTGTGTTTGCGTAAGAGAGCAATAGCAGGTTTTAAATTTTCATACTGCTTTTTCGTTAAGCTGCTTCGTAACCTTACAAGCTCTGATTTTCGAAGCGCCACCAAACTCTTGCGATACAGTCGCCTAACATGAAAGCGATCAGCAACAACGGGAACTTTACCTTTAAACACTTCTTCGACCGCATTCATATAACCTTCGTATAAATCACAACAAGCAGCCATCACTGTGTTTCGTAATCGACGTGGGATATACTTTAAAAACCGTACAACTTCAGATTTTTCACGACCTTTAATAACACCTAATATGCAAACTCTCTCATCAATTCTGTAAGTGACTAAGGTGACAAAATCTCGGTAGCCTTTCTTTAAACTGATTTCATCAAGCCCTAAAATGCCCAGCGCATCAATGCTAGAGAAATCTATTTCCTTTTCAACATAATGATCTATTAAATTCGAGACGGTATGATAATCTAAAGCTTCTTTACGACTAACATCGGCTACGGTTGAATTCACCAATTCAAACAGTAAATGTTGCTCATAATGTTTCGTCATTTTATTATTAGTCTCATACCAATCACATTTTTCTGTAGTCGTAGGGTTACCATTGCAGTGTCCACAACGACCACGACGTGGCGTGATTTCTATGTAAGTCTCTTTGCCTAACAATGATAAATGTCGCAAACATAAAGAACGACCATGTCCATGACCACGTGTTGGTTTACCACATTGTCTACATGGTACATTTTCACAGGTACTTTTAACAACAAAAGTAATTCTTCTATCATCGGATGATTTACTAACTTTAGTGACAGCAATATCTGGTAGAGCCAACAGATTTGTAAATAATTTGAGAGTATCAGGGCTATTGTTGTCAAACATTTCGGAACCTCTTCTTAGCTTTTTCTAATGAGTTCAACATGGTACTAAATTTTACAATTCCACGCAAAACTGCGAAGAGCC
>QIJM01000452.1 GCA_003232445.1 Paraglaciecola arctica | reverse complement strand
CAACTTATTATTGCTGCAGGTTTAGCCAGTAGGAGTTTTCAACCATGGCACATATAAATTTACTGCCTTGGCGCGAAGGTCGCAGGGCTGAGCATAAAAAGAATTACCTGACCTTACTTACGGTGCTTGCACTGAGTGCAATTGGCTTAATGTTTGCTGCCGGCAATGTGCTGGATAAAATGACAGATAACCAAAATTATCGAAACAATTTTATCGAACAACAGACGGCCTTGTTAGATCAACAAATTGAGCAAATCAAGAACATCAAAAAAGACAAAGAAGCTATTGAACAAAGAATGGCTTTAATTGAACAACTTGAGTCAAGTAGAAACGCCGTACCAATAGTTTTGGATGAGTTGGTGCGACTGGTACCACATGGTCTATCCTTCCGGAGTTTTTCTCGCCAGGGCAATCTTATTGAAATATTGGGGGTCAGTGAATCAAACAACAGGTTGGCAGATTTCATGCGTCAGTTACAAGATTCAACTGTCTTTAGTAGCGCCGAATTATCTTCAATCAAGGCGGATACATCTGCTTTAGAAGCAGTCAGCGATTTTAAGCTCACTTTTACTATTAATCCTAGTGTTGCTCCGGATTTCTCAGTCATTAACGAGGAACCAAGCAAATGAAATTTGATGTTAATAAGTTAAAAGAAATCAATGATCTAGATTTCGAACAAGTCTCTACTTGGCCCTTTGAAGTTAAATCTTTGGTCGCGGTGTTTGTAATGGTATTTGGCTTAGTAGGTGGATACTATTTTTTAGTGAAAGATAAACTACCGATACTCGAAGTAGCACAAAATAAAGAGTTAACGTTAAAACAAGTCTATCAAGGAAAGTATCGCATTGCGGTTAACTTGGCAGCCTACGAAGAACAGTTAAGTAGATTGAAAAGCGATTTTTCATCTATGTTAAAATCGCTACCGACTAGTAATGAAACACCCGGATTATTGGATGACATCACATTAGTAGGCACATCAGCGGGACTCACGTTTAGATTGCTGAATTGGCAAAGAGAAATCCCAAAAGAATTTTATTCAGAGCTGCCTATTGAAATGGAAGTGTTTGGTGGATATCACAACTTTGGACAATTTGCCTCAGAAATAGCCGGTTTGCCTCGTATCGTTACTGTGCATGATTTTGAAGTCACCCAAGAAGCCAATACTCTTAAGCTTAAAGTGCAGGCGAAAACGTACAGAACATCAAGTGAACAAGACACAAAAACACTGGGGCTAACACAATGAAACATCTTAAAATTGTGTTAGCCGCAGCACTGTTAAGTGGCTGTGAAGCCAAAGTTGACGATTTACAGGTGTTTATCGCTGAAGTGAAACAGACTACGACTGTTAATATAGAGCCTTACCCTGAATTTGAAAGTAAACCTACGTTTATTTACTCTGCCGACACCTTACGCAGCCCATTTCAACGGCCCAGAAATACAGGTGCCGGAGTCGAAATAAAAGTAGCATCCCAACCAAATTGCGCGCAGCCCGACTTTAACCGCAGCAAACAACCTTTGGAGAAATTTGGTATCGATGCGTTATCTATTAACGGTGTGTTTCAGTCTAACGGTAAACAATGGGCACTAATTCAGTCTAATACCGGCAGTTTATTTAAAGCTACAATTGGCGATTACCTAGGATTGTTTTTTGGGAAAATCGATTCTATTCAAAATGGCACAGTTTCTTTTACTGAAATGCTGCCCGATGGTGCTGGCTGCTGGCAGAAAAAACAAGCCACACTCACCATGCTTTCGAAGGCAGGAGAAAATAATGTCTGAGCGTTTTATTTTTAACAAAAAACTTAATCGAACTAACCCGGCGTGGTATTGGCTACTTGCGATAGCTTTAAGCTTATTTGCATTTAAATCATTAAGCCAAGAAGAA
>QIJM01000361.1 GCA_003232445.1 Paraglaciecola arctica | reverse complement strand
TAAAAGCAGCAGGAAGACATCGACGTTATCAGGCAAATTCAATTAAAAACCGCAACGTATTATCGAACCAATTTATTGGGCTGCGAGCATACAAAGATAAACAATTCCAACTATTAAAAAAGCATTGGGCAGCAGCAATTGATGAACTGAATTCATTAATTGCTGAGCCACAAGCGAGATTTTAAATGCTTAAATTCGTGGGGATCCCTCAGTCTCTGACCCCATTGATTAGTGTGAAAGTCGTTAGTGAATTGATATGTGATAGATGTGGTTTACATGTAGTGAAAGGCGATTATGAATACAGTGAGTTTATTTGTATTGAACATCGTTGCGGTTATGGCTCTATTCTCGAAGATGGAAAGCTAGTGTGCATAGATATATGCCAACGTTGTTTTGTCGATTCATTTGATGAGGACTTACGTTTGAATGAGCGAAGTCAATCCAGTTGGACTAGCTTTTTTGAAGGTAAAAAAGTATCTGATGATTTTATGGTCGACCGCATTGATATCATCTCTGAAAAAGGTGCTGCTTCTGGGATACTGAAAAATATCAAAACTAATCAAGCTATCACTGACGAGGACTCTTTAAATGATTCTATTGATGAATAAATTCATATTGATGTAGGTACGGGTGATGTACGTGTCATTGATGTTCATGTGGTCTATGTTATACTGTACGTATATTAAACGTATAGGTATTAAGTTATGGTAGCTTTCGCACTGAAAAAAGATGCTCGGTTGGATTTAAAAACAACTATGCAAAATAAAGAATTACTTGCACAAGCCGCATTGCTGCGTGGTGTTGATATGACCACGTTTATCATGTTGCCTGCTTTAAAAGCTGCAAGAGAAGTTGTTGCGCTTAATGAAAAAATGCAACTTGACCAACAAGAGCAACATGCTTTGTTTGCTGCATTATCTAAACCGTCTAAACCTACTGATGGTTTGAAGGAACTACTATCAGCAGGAACGTTTAGTGAGCGATAATCGATTTGTAATAGTTAAATTTGAGCCAACAACGTCATATTTTCAACAGAAAAAATTCGATTGTGGCAATAGAATTATAAATAAGTTTGTACATTCTTCATTAAAAAAGCAGATAAGCCAGCATTTCTCCCAAGCATTTGTATTGCTTGACTTGGAAGAGAATGAACGGTTTTCTGCTTTTTACACATTAACGTCATTTAAACTACAAGCTAATGAATTAGAAAGGCTATCCAAAGGTAGTTTACCTAGAGATATTCCTTGTGTTCGTTTAGTCATGCTTGGAGTTAATCTTTCGCTTCAAGGGCATGGTATTGGACGTAAAATGATGTCAGATGCTTTGCATCGTGTTCATCGAGCATCAAAAGAGATTGGAATATATGGATTATATTTAGATGCAGACCCTGCCGCTACGAACTTTTATTTAAGCCTTGGATTTACACGTTTAGATGATGGTGGAAGTGATGATATAGCTAAAATGTTTTTAAGTATTGAAGTGATAAATCAGCTACTTGGGTAAATAGGTCTAGGAGTTAAGTTTCTGAATTTACGATGGATCGTAAACCGTACTTATTTATATGCAGGCACGATACTATGATCCAGTTATCGGGCGGTTTTACTCTAATGATCCTGTTGGGTATACCGCTGCAAACCCTGTTATGTCGTTTAACCGCTACATGTATGTTAATAATAATCCGTATAAATATACCGATCCTAACGGTGAGTTTTTATGGGGCGCTGTGATTGGAGCAGGGATAGAGTTAGTCGCTCAAATTTCGACAGGTCAAGATATAGATATGACAGATATAGCAATAGCGGGTGCTGTAGGTGCTGTTACAGGGGGCTTTGCAGGGAGAGCCGCCGACAAGCATGATTTTGACAAACTGTTTAAATTTGTTGGTG
>QIJM01000433.1 GCA_003232445.1 Paraglaciecola arctica | reverse complement strand
AAATCCGCTTGCAGGCAACTGCTAGCGGATTTTTTTATGGGTTTTTAGAGCTTATCTCGTACCAATCCTGCTTAATATTTGACAAGCTGATATGCTTTTAACATATTAGATATTCGTTCACTCAAAGTCGATCATCAATGAAACAGCTAATACCCGCAGTATTATTACTCTTAACTTTCACGCCCAGAATATTCGCCGCACCAAACGTCGAACAAATGGTTAACGATATCGAACCTCAAGTTATTAAGTGGCGTCACCATTTGCACCAAAACCCTGAACTATCCAACCGCGAGTTTGAAACGGCAAAGTACATTACTAAACACCTTAAGAGCCTTGGCTTAGAAGTACAAACAGGTGTGGCTATAACGGGTGTGGTAGCTGTACTTGATAGTGGCAAACCAGGGCCTGTGGTTGCACTGCGTGCAGATATGGATGGGCTGCCTGTACTTGAACAAAATGACTTGCCTTGGAAGTCAATAAAGCGTGGTGAGCTTGAAGGTAACGACGTGCCAGTGATGCATGCCTGTGGTCATGATACCCATGTTGCTATGTTGATGGGTGCAGCAGAAATTTTAGTTAACATAAAAAGTCAACTACGCGGCAAAGTGAAGTTTATTTTTCAACCCGCAGAAGAAGGTGCTCCTAGAGGTGAAAAAGGTGGCGCTGAACTGATGGTTGAAGAAGGTGTGCTGAGTAACCCAGATGTAGACGTGATTTTTGGCTTGCATATCAGCGCTGATACCGATGTGGGCAAAATACGCTATAAAGAAGGCGGCGCTATGGCTGCGGTTGACCCTTTTAAAATAGTAATAAAAGGCAAACAAGCGCACGGCGCTTACCCTTGGTTGAGTGTGGATCCTATCACCACAGCGGCACAAATCATTATGAGTCTGCAAACCATTGTCAGCCGAGAAATTAAACTCATTGACGAAGCAGCCGTAGTGACAATAGGCTCTATTCATGGCGGTAATCGCTCGAATATTATTCCTAGCGAAGTTGAGTTAGTGGGCACCATTCGCACCTTAAACAAAGCAGCCCGCGTGCACATGTATGAAGCGCTCCCCAGAAAAGTTAAAGGTATTGCTGACAGTATGCGCGCAGAAGTCGAAGTGACTTTACCTTTAGATTATAACTACCCCATCACCTACAACGATCCTGCACTAACTGAAAAAATGGTGCCTACACTGATAAGGAGTGCTGGCCGCGACAATGTTATTTATAGCAAACCCGTAACTGGCGCTGAAGACTTTTCATTTTTTCAGGAAAAAATACCAGGGCTTTACATGTGGATCGGCGGTAAGCCACTAGATGTGCCAGAAAACGAAGCCCCTGCCCACCACACACCAGAGTTTTATGTCGACGATTCAGGTATGAAAACAGGCGTGAAACTGCTCACAGACTTAACCTTGGATTACATGAACCTGCATTAGGGCCTGTTTATCCTTCATATATCGTCGTGATTTTTCTCAAAATGTGCTCAATCAAGGCAAAATCAGCGAAGTTTGACCATCCAAATAAACTGGTTTTAACGCAGAGTGAGGTGGTTTCTATGCTGGTTGCGATAAGTTACAATACGCGTCCAAAATTTTAGGGAGATCAGTTCCCCCGCATTATACAATGTGATTTAAGAGAGAAAATTATGCCAAACGTGGCGATAGTAATAGGCTCAAAGTCTGATTGGCCTACCATGCAAAACGCAGCGCTAATGTTAGAAAAGCTTGGCGTGAGTTATACGGCTAAAGTTATCTCTGCTCATCGCACGCCCAATTTACTTACAGACTTTGCCGAGCAAGCTGCTGGTCAAGGTTACCAAGTCATTATTGGTGGTGCCGGTGGTGCGGCACATTTGCCGGGTATGATAGCTGCACATACTTATTTGCCTGTGTTTGGT
>QIJM01000293.1 GCA_003232445.1 Paraglaciecola arctica | reverse complement strand
AACTTTAAGCCTAGATTACGCAACAATTTGAGTGGCATATTACTGTTACTAAACGTGGAATACAGCAAGTCCATGGCACTCATCATCATTACGTTATCTCGACGACGCGCTATTTCGTATTTTTTCAGCCAATTACTGTAATAACTTGACTGTAAAATCGCTGTGCGATCATGTGTTGCAAGCTCCTTACTGATCACGCTAAGCAATCCGGCAACGTCTTTAAAACCTAAGTTAACCCCCTGCCCTGCTAACGGGTTAATGGTATGTGCTGCATCACCAATTAGCACTGTGTTGCCTTTACAATACTGATTTGCATGCATACGGGTTAACGGGAAACTAGCCACATCAAGCACCTCAAAATCTGCCAAATCGGCTGGGAAATGTTGCAATATATGTTGTTTTAGCTTTCCTTTAGACAAACTTTTCAAATATCTAATATCTTCTGCGCTGTGATACCAAACAAGCGATGCAAAACCATCATACAAAGGCAAAAATGCCATAGGTCCATCGGGAGTGAATTGTTGCCAGGTAAGATCCTGTTGCACATCATAGGTTTTAATTTGAATGGCTAATGCCTGTTGCGCATATTGCCAACCCTGTACGCCTATGTTGGCAGCATCGCGTACCAATGAGTGAGCACCATCAGCACCTATCAGTATTTTCGCTTGGATAATCTGGCCATTTTCTAAGGTAACTTGAGAAACCTCAGTAGAGGTTATATCCGTGACTTTAAGGTTCTCATAAAAAACTACGTTTTGATCATCGCCAATCGCAGCATGTAAGCCTAATTGAACAAGTCGGTTCTCAATAATGTGACCAAGATGAGGCTGCTCAATAGACGTACAATCAAAGTCTGTACGGCAAGATGGTTTATCCCATACTGACAAACGCCTATATGGACACAAACGCATATTTTTAATATGTGCCCATGCGCCTAAGTCTTGCAACAAGGTTTCTGAGGTTAAACTGATGGCAGAAACCCGCATATCAGGTGGCTGTTCAAGTTCAAATGGCACAGGCATAAAAGGCTCAATTATCGCCACCTTAAAACCAAGCTGTGCAAAACCAAGAGCCATGGACGAACCCACCATTCCGCCTCCCACCACACAAAAATCAAACACGTTATTTTTCCTTTTTTCTACAGCTCGTTACTTTAACAAAAAAAGGCGAGGATTTACGCTAAAACATTGAATACCAATCCGCGAGGATCGAAGTAACTTACAGTGAAGTATTGTGGTAGCTATGAGTGTCGTAATCCCTCACCTAAACATTAGCAACAGCCGTTACTAACTGGCTAATTTTTCTACAAAAATCTTGTTTACAGCGTATTTGCATTCTACTCTAGATTAAAGCTATTGATATAAATCACATTGAAGAGAAAGTCATGAAAAAAATCGCTGTTTTGACATCTGGTGGTGTAATAACGCTGGCGAAAATGATCACTGATAAAACTCAAATTGAGTGTCGCCCGGTTATTTTAGGACACGTACAAAGGGGTGGATCGCCAGTGAGTCAAGACAGAATTTTAGCTACAAAGTTGGGTGCTTACGCGGTTGAGCAAGCCTTAGCGGGGCAAAACAATATCATGGTGGCTGAACATAATAATCAATTGCTCACTCACCCTATTGAGATAAGTTGGCAACAAAAAAAGCCTCTTGATGAATATTTATTGAAGATTCAGCAACAGTTATTTAATACCAAGTCGTCAATTTAACGCGCAGACGCTATAATTTAATCATCTCTTTCACTCGGTCTCGATGACTTCGACTGACTTTGAGTTCAACACCGTTGTCCAATATTAAGTGATATTCGCCACTAATATGACTGACCATTTTTTGCACAAATTTAATATTAACAATAGCCGAACGATGCGCCCGAACAAACTTTCTAGGA
>QIJM01000684.1 GCA_003232445.1 Paraglaciecola arctica | reverse complement strand
TATCCTGAATGCGGCGAGTCAGTTCTTCAAAATAATCAAAGGGCTGATCCGGGTTTTTCAGTCGCTCATCATCCAGCACAAAGCCTTTTACAATGTATTCCCTTAATTGCTGAGTTGCCCACTGGCGAAAGCGCGTGGCGGTGTGGGACTTCACCCGATAGCCCACCGAGATAATGGCGTCCAGGTTGTAATGTTTCAGCTTGCGTTTAACCTGCCGCCCACCTTCCTGACGAACTACTAAGTAATCCTTAGTAGTTGCCTGTTCATCTAATTCGCCTTCACTGTAGATGTTTTTTAAATGCATCAGGATATTTTCTGGTGTGGTGAGAAACAACTCTGACAATAGCTTTTGTGTTAGCCAAACTGTTTCATTTTGAAAGCGTACATCCAGCTGCGTCTGGCCATCTTCGGTCTGGTAGATGATGAATTGTGAAGGGTTATCAGTATTTTCCATTTTCATAAATCCTTTTATGAGGTTTGGGTGGGTTTGCTTAGTTGGCCGTTGAAGGCTTGTTGGGTTAGTGAGCTAATCAATTCATCAAGCTTATCGCTGTTAAGTTTTGTAACTAAATCTTTTTCAATTTTCTTAATAATATCTATAAACTTATCCTGTAATTCAATTGGCGGATTAATAAACTGAATTGATCTCATTGCATCTTTTGTTATTGTTTTAGTTACAGCCCCTTGTACCCTTTCCTTTATTTGTCTACCGGCATGTTCAGTTTTTAGATAGTGATATGCAAAAATATTGTTACATTTTTCATTACATCTAATCATAAATTGATTCATAGCCAATGAAACAGGTGCTTGCAAATGAGGCATTAAATATACTGCACCAGCACTTCCTATTTTATTAACAAGAATTTCACCGCCATACACTTTGGTTTTTTTAAGAAACAGGTAAGCACTCTCACTTATCCATTTCACATTGTCTGTAAAATTTTCTGACTCAAGATCCGTTGTTCGAACCATCAATGCGTAATCTTTAGTATTTTTTAATTCAACATGCTTTTTAAGAATTTTATAACTGCCATTCGCATGATAATCAGTCAGAACATCAATTAAATCACCAAAACTCGTAACTACCCACCCCTTCGGATTCGTCACCGGATCACCAAACATATCCAGAAAGACTGAACGTAAGAGTTGGTCGGTGAGGTCGATGGCTTGCTGGCGCTTGCGGCGTATGGCATCGGCCTTGTCCAGAATCGCGGCGATGCGTTTTTGTTCTTTTATGGGGGGGAGTGGGATTTTTAATCGTGCTACATCTTTAGGGTATAAGTGAATACCCTTAACTAAGTTACGAAGACGAAATCTTGCTTCACCACTTTTTAACCAATGATTGATATATGACGAACACGAAAAATCGAGTTGAGGCCTCACTATTAACCATTCACCTGTCGCAATAACACCATCAACTTCACTACAGGCTCTAAACTGTTTAGAACCGACATAATCAGCATTGTGAGCTGCATTAAGTATTAACGTGTCTCCTTTGATGATTTTCTTTTTATAGTGCTTTTTATAAAATTCATTATCTACAAAAGATTCAAATTTACCTTTAAACAGTCCATTAGCATTTACATCTTTTATTTTCAGTATTGGCAGACCTTTGTCTCTTTTTTCACTTTTAGACGGAGTCTTTCCATTAAAAACTTCTGCAAACTCGCTAAAGGGAGTCAATTGGCTCACAACATGCCCCTCAGTTCTTTCAAATCCTTCTGAATCTCAACCTCTAAAGCATCCAACTGATCCAGTACCAACATTGGCGCATCATATACCACTTCTTTATACTCAATTTCTTTATACCGATTCAATGAAAGGTCATATTTATTCTCCGCAATGTCCTGTTTATCGACCGTAAAGGCTTTGGCTTTTTTATCACTAAAATCGC
>QIJM01000224.1 GCA_003232445.1 Paraglaciecola arctica | reverse complement strand
CTAACGTCTTGCTCAGCGGCAATTTAAAGCGGCACGTTTTTGCGAATGCAAAATAAGTGACGCGTTAAATTGTCCGCTGTAGCTATTTGTTAGGGGCAATTGCTGCGTAAACACTGGATGCAACTACCTCTGCAAGCTTGACTGGAACAGCATTACCAATTTGTCTCATGCACTCGCTCCATACACCTGCTATATGGTAATCATCTGGAAAAGTTTGAACTCTTGCTGCTTCTCTAACAGTAAAATATCTGATTGAGCCATCATTGAAACGGATCATATTCTCACCGCCAGGAACTCCGTGATCTCCAGCTTTTAAAGTTTTTGATGGTTCATCAATTGGACTTCCTGTATGGCCAGGGTACGACTTAGCGCCATCTCTAAATTGATGGTTATTATATTCATTGTTTGTTTTCGGGCATGGTAAATCACCTATTGCCTCTCTTACAGTAACCCAAGGTTTTTCTTCGGGCTGGAACAGCCCATACTTATTATTTAGTTGATCTGATATTTTACTACTTGCCGTATTTGCAGGCGGACGATCAGTTTTATGAACGCCTAAACGATCCCAATATTCACCTGTAACCCATTGATTCCATAGCATTGCATCTTTCGAATGAGTAACTTTTGGAAAGCTCCATTCAATGGCAAGATCATTGCGAAAACCGACTATAAATACCCGTTCTCGTTTTTGAGGAACACCGTAATCTGCCGCATTCAAAAGCCTAAATACGACATTATATTTTAGTCCTCTATAGGTTCCTTTAGTCTGAATTTCCTCAAGTCGAGAAAGATGATCTTCCCATGACTCTGTTTCGTCCTTTACGATATTTGGGTATGTGAGTTGCAATATTATGTACTCGAAATACGAGCTAAAATTCTTACGTAAAAGGCCTTTTACATTTTCAAAAATAAAAGAGTCTGGCTTCGATTCACGTACCACACGCACTGCTTGGGGAAACATATCTCTATTATCATTAAAAGCCTTATGCTTTCCGCCAAGTGAAAACGGTTGGCATGGTGGGCCACCAGCAACAACAGATATTATATTTTTGTATTTTTTAAAGGAAATATTCTTTATATCATCATGTTTGATATTCCAATCTTTAATTTGTGCTTGCCCTTCATCATGATTTTTTATCAATGTGTTAACAGCGTCACGATTAAACTCAACAAGCATTTCATGTTGAAAACCACTTCTTGCCATTCCTAACGCTAGCCCACCGGCCCCAGAAAAAAGCTCGACTGAATTAAGATGATTTATTGACATGATAAATACCTATTTTTTCTTCTACTTTATTGCCGTCAGGCTGGACACCTTTTAACCGATCAGCCCACTCCCTACCGGGGTGTAAAACATCCCATTCAGATTTGGCTTGTTCATACCTACCTTTTCCGGGATCATGGTTTCCAAACCCATCAATCTGTGAGTTCCATAGAGGATTATACCTTCTCGTCATTGCAGCTTCCACCGTGCTGATTAAATCGGCTTCTTGGGATTTAAGCACAACAAACTTACACGAAAAGTCCTTTAAATCTAAATTGCTTGCGGCATTGATACTTCTTGAATGCTCATTCAACCGCCTATACAGAGCGGGATCATTTTCTTTAGCGGTATCTCTGCCTTGCCGCCAACCAGGTAATACAGCTTTGCCCACATAAATTGGTAATTCTGGATTTTCTTCATAGATTTTTTTGTACAAAGAAAAGTCACCTTTATAATATAGTGCATACACACCTCCACCAGAAAATTTTTCTTCTGGGGGGACTGCGACTGTCGGAGTATTAATCATGAACTCAACTGCTTCATCAATTAGCGCAATAAGAGATGTTGACTGAAATTCAATTAGCGCAATAAGAGATGTTGACTGAAATATGTGTTCTTCTAACTTCATTAATTTCTCGATTTATCCATGTTGTTTAGCCCCTAACGTCAAGTTAACCTGCATATTTTTCAACGCGCCTTTTTGTGGAATAATGAGCGTAGCGAACCACAAAAAGGCGCGTTGAAAAATATGTCAGAGTTAAACTTTTTGTTAGAGGTATGGCCTAATTTTCTGCTCCTCATTACACAAATAAAACTTGATATCCATAAATAAGTCACTTTCTCTTTTCAAGTGATGACTAAGACCGTCTTCGAAGAACCAGAGTGCAACTTGCTTTCCTGACCTTTTAACTTCTTGGATAAGTGGTACGTAATCTTCATCCCCTGCGACAAGAACTACAACCTCAAAGTTATTATTATGTGCGTGACTTAGCATTTCTGTAGCTAATGTAATATCCACTCTTTTCGAACGATTATTTGTGCTTTTTTTAAACACTCTTGGATCAGTTATGCCACAATCAATGAGTTGATCTTTTATTGCTTCGATTCGATCGTGATCGCCCTTTGCGCAAGTGTAATAGTAACTTCTTACCAATGTACAATTAACATGATTGTGTCGATTCAAATACTGTGACCATACATAAACATCTTCAAGGTGTTTTACATGAGGCTCATCTTTACCTTTAGCAACATTTTTGTATCTAATTGCTAGGTTTTCACCATCAACAAAAATCATGTACCTACTGTTCTTTGGCACTGATCCTGGTAAATAATTTGGCATTCAATCTCCAAAATCTTGATATACGAAAATAATAGAAAACTTTGACCTCTAACGCTTTGCTCAGCGGCATTTTATACGCCGTTTGTATTGTGAAAAATGGAGCGAAGCGCAATGCACAATACAAACGGCGTATAAAATGTCAGCTTCCGGGTAGAGACAGCTCTCACAAGCCATCCCCCCCAATGAACCGTACGTGCCCAATTCAGGCATACGGTTCTACGGTCATCAAAGCCGTTATCACAGCTCTGACGCACAACTT
>QIJM01000463.1 GCA_003232445.1 Paraglaciecola arctica | reverse complement strand
CCGCTTTCATGTTTAACCATCATTTTTAAGTGTTTACTGCCAACTAAGCGTTGATCCATTAATTGGAATTCACCATCAAAAAGTGGCTCAGGGAATCCCTGCCCCCAAGGTCCTGCTTCTTTCAAACATTGGGCAAAAGCTAACGTGAAGTCTTCGGCCTGTAACTCACCGTCAGAAATCAATTCGCCCGCTAAAGGTTTGTCTTTAAGATTTTCTTCAGCAATCTGGTGAAAAGCTTGCTCAAAAGCGGATAGATTTTTTAATGGCAAACTGAGTCCAGCCGCCATCGCATGACCACCAAATTTACCCATAATATCGGGATAACGACTGTTTATTTCTTCGAGTAAATCACGAATATGTAAACCAGGTATAGAGCGTGCTGAACCTTTTAGGGTGTCATCGTCCTGATGAGCAAAGGCGATAGTCGGGCGAAAATATTTATCTTTAATACGCCCCGCTAAAATACCAATGACACCTTGGTGATAGTCGGCTTGGTACAGCACTAACCCGAAAGGTAAAGTGCTCGTTTCAAGATTTAGGCCGTCCAAAGCTTTAACCGCTTCTTGTTGCATCGATCCTTCAATTTCGCGCCGCTCTCGATTTAAACTATCTAGCTGCACCGCTATTTGCCTTGCGCGTGCGGGATCATCGGTTATCAAACACTCAATGCCCAACGACATATCATCCAACCGCCCAGCAGCATTCAGCCTTGGCCCTACGACAAAGCCCAAATCAGAGGCAACTAAACGACTTCTCTCTTTGCCTGCCACTTCAATTATCGCCTGAATGCCCGGCCGACATTTGTCGCTACGGATACGCTGTAAACCTTGGTGTACCAGTATTCTATTGTTGCCATCTAATGGCACAACATCTGCCACTGTGCCCAGTGCCACCAGATCCAATAAGTCCGCTAAATTCGGCACGGGTAAGCCTTGCTGTTCAAGCCAGCCATTGGCTTTTAGCTTTGCTCTCAGCGCCAACATTAGATAAAATGCGACACCTACACCCGCTAAATTTTTAGACAAAAAACCACAACCTGGTTGGTTCGGATTGACTATTGCATCGGCAATGGGTAATGATCCGGCGGCTAAATGATGGTCAGTAACAATGACTGTTATACCCAAAGATTTGGCTTTTTCAACACCCGCAAAACAAGCGATGCCATTGTCGACTGTCATGATCACTTCTGCTTGTTGCTGAGCCGCTACTTCCACTATCTCTGGGCTTAAACCATAACCAAAATCAAAACGATTAGGGACTAAATAGTCATGATTGGTCGAGCCCATCATGCGCAACGACATCATGCTTAATGCGGTGCTTGTGGCACCATCGGCATCAAAGTCACCCACAATAATGATTTTTTTGTTGCTCGCTATAGCCTGAGCTAACAAACTAACTGCTTTCTCAACACCTTGTAATTGGTCGTAATGCAACAACGCTTTTGCACTGCGGTTGAGTTGCGCGGCGTCCCCTATACCTCTATCGGCATATATTTGTTTTAATCTTGGATGCAGCGAGTCAGGAAGGTGTTGACTATCTTTTTTTGGTCTGCGGCTAATGTGCACTTAAATATTTACCCATTCGAGAAATGAAAACAAAAAAGCCTGTATTAGGCTTTGATTATCCTAATACAGGCTTAAGAATTGCGTTATTTAAACAATTAAAGAATAGCTTTTAACGCTTCTTCAAGTTTCTTAGCCTGTTGGTAACCCGGAATAATCGAACCATTAGGCATAATGATGTTAGGCGTACCACTTACCCCAATTTTCTGACCAAAAGCATATTGCTCTGCCACTTTGGTTACACAATTTTTATTAGCCACTGTGCCACCAGCTTTAGCGTTATCCATAGCTTCTTGCTGATCTTCGGCGCACCAAACTGATACCATATCTGTGTACGA
>QIJM01000129.1 GCA_003232445.1 Paraglaciecola arctica | reverse complement strand
ATCCGGGAACATGGCGCGAACGCACCGACTATCCTCAAGATCAACCTTTTGCCATTCGTTTCAAAACGCCGCAAGAAGGCAGTGTGGTGATCAAAGATCATATTCGTGGTGATATCGAAATTGCCAATAGTGAATTGGATGATTTGATTATCCGTCGTACTGGTGGCGCACCTACCTATAATTTTTGTGTGGTGGTGGACGATTGGGATATGGGCATTAGCCATGTGGTACGGGGCGAAGATCATATCAACAATACCTCCCGTCAAATCCCCGTCAAATCAATATATTACAAGCTTTAGGTGCGCCTATCCCAGAGTATGCTCATGTATCTATGATTTTAGGTGATGATGGCAAAAAGTTATCAAAGCGTACTAATGCAGTAGGCGTGATGGAATTTAGAGATGACGGTTATCTACCTCAAGCACTGTTAAATTATTTGGTGCGTCTTGGTTGGTCACATGGCGATCAGGAAATTTTCTCATTAGAAGAAATGATTGAATTATTTTCTTTAGATGCAATAGGTCAGTCTGCCTCTGCGTTTAATACAGATAAACTGATTTGGTTAAACCAACATTATATGAAAACACTGCCTGCCAAAGAGGTGGCTGAACATGCCAAATGGCATTTTGCTCAGCAAGGTATTGATGTAACCCAAGGCCCTGCTTTAGAAGATGTGATTACCGTGCAGGCTGATCGGGTTAAGACCTTAAAAGAGTTAGCTCAAATCAGTGGCTATTTTTATCAGGAATATGAAGCCCTTGATGAAAAAGCGGCTAAAAAGCACTTACGTCCCGTCGCCAAAAAGGCTTTGCTTCTAGTGCAAAGTAAATTGTCAGCTTTGACTCAGTGGAATACCGAATCTATTCATAACGCGATTAATCAAACCGCTGAAGAGTTAGAAGTGGGTATGGGTAAGGTGGGTATGCCATTACGTGTTGCAGTAACAGGCGCGGGTAACTCGCCTTCATTAGATTTAACATTAAATCTACTTAAACCAGCACAAATTGAACACCGTATAAACAAAGCGCTGGAATATATAGCAAACAGAGAAAATTCCTGAAAAAATCGTTGACATGAAAAGGGCAGATGCCTAAAATGCGCCCCGCTGCCAAGGAATGATGCCTACTTATTGGGGAAAAGTGTAAGCTTAGTTGATAAGTTTGGGGGCCATAGCTCAGCTGGGAGAGCGCTTGCGTGGCACGCAAGAGGTCGGCGGTTCGATCCCGCCTGGCTCCACCAATATCAAGGATTGTCTACTACCACCTAGGCCAGTAGATAAAAAGATAAGACAAGATAAGAATTTTTATTTTTGTAGGTAACTTAACTTACAGAAATTTTTTTAAAGACATCGTTTGATGTTTTGCTAGATATGGTCGCTTGGTTCGCAAGCTCTCCTCACCTAACAAAAATCTCAAAACGTGTTTTTGAAAACAGATTTTTGTCCCCATCGTCTAGAGGCCTAGGACACCGCCCTTTCACGGCGGTAACAGGGGTTCGAATCCCCTTGGGGACGCCATTTAGAATGAACTGACGGTTCCGCATAAGGCAATGCGTACTTAAGGGGTGAGAATCCCTACGGTTCGACAAAAATGTCTGGAACATTTTTGAACGTGCTATGCACGGCCGCGAAGCGGTAAAATACAGGACGTATTTTATAATCCCCTTGGGGACGCCATTTATATTAAGTTAAATGATTTAGCTTAAGTTTGAAAACAAGGATTATTAACTACCGCCTAGGCCAGTTGATAAATAGTTAGATAGAAGTTTCGTTTTTGTAAGAGAACGTTTGCAAAACGACTAGTGAAGTCGTTCAGTTCGCAAGCTCACTTCTCCTTACATAAACTTATCGAAGTGTACTCCGATAAACAAAGTTTCTGTCCCCATCGTCTAGAGGCCTAGGACACCGCCCTTTCACGGCGGTAACAGGGGTTCGAATCCCCTTGGGGACGCCAAATATCAAAGTCGCTTAAGTAATTAGGCGGCTTTTTTATTGGCCAAAGATAATGATGACCCAAGGGGATGAGAACCCCTACGGTTCGACAAAAATGTCTGGAACATTTTTGAACGTGCTTGAAGCGGTAAAATACATGGACGTATTTTATAATCCCCTTGGGGACGCCATATATCAAAGCCGCATAAGCAATTATGCGGCTTTTTTATTGGTTGTGAATGCCGATATTCGTTATGGCATTATCAGTGTTGAGGACAACCAACTGGGTCAGAAAAGGCTGCATTATATGGCGTGTGCGGAAGTTTCTTCGGTATGCAATCTGCCAAATGGCATGGCTTCGATGCGGCTAGCAAAGCAGGACTATGCTGAGTTCAAACATACAGGCAAAGTTGATGTTGAAGACTTTAATCAGACAATAAGTTACATTTATTCAAACTGGTTATTACAATCCAATAAAAAACATACCTATGCGCCTGACGTTGAAATATACGGGTCTGAGTTTGAATCTCAATCACCCGACTCGATAGTGTATTACGCGATACCTATTGCACCAATCAGTTGACATTAATAACCACCATTATCGATAGAGGAAAACAACGAATATGATCAAATTATACTGTTTTGACCCAGGTCTAAATATGCTTGACCCGAGCCCATTTGGGTTGAAAATAGACTTGCTTCTGCGCATTACCAGTACACCATTTGAAGCAATAAGAAACGTAAAAAATCTACAAAAAGCACCTAAAGGCAAACTGCCATTTATTGATGATGATGGCACTGTTGTCGCGGATAGTTTATTTATTACCGACTATTTAAAAACTAAGCATGCTATCGATTTGGATGATCATTTAAATCCAGAACAAAAAGCGCAATCGCATTTTATGACCCATTCAATTGAACAGAGTCTTTATTGGTGTATTGTTTATTTTCGCTGGGTGAATGCTGAAAATTGGCTGGTTATAAAAGACAATTTTTTTGGTGGAATGCCATTTCCACTTAAATACATTGTGCCGTCGATAGCGCGAAAAAGCACCATTAAAGCCCTGCATAACCAAGGTTTTGGGCGGCACACTGAACAAGAAATATTGCACATTGCCAAAACGCATTTTGAGTCTATTGATCAATTCCTTGCGGACAAAAAGTTTGCATTTAACGAGAAAGTCAGCCTTATTGATGTAATATTACTTTCATTTCTTAGCCAAATTTTACTGTGTTCATTGAACTCACCACTCAAAGATCTGGCACGCAATTATGCAAATATCGTTGGTTATTGTGAACGTTTGAATGATGT
>QIJM01000079.1 GCA_003232445.1 Paraglaciecola arctica | reverse complement strand
TATCGCAGTGAAATTGCTGTATCAGATGAAATATTAAACCGTTCTGCTGATGCGTACCGACGCATTCGCAATACAGCACGCTTTTTATTAGCCAATCTAAATGGCTTTGAGCCTAGTCAAGACTTGGTGGCCATCGACGATATGGTGGAACTAGACAAGTGGGTGGTAGGTCGTGCTCATAGTATGCAACAAGAAATTATTGAAGCGTACGAAAAATACGACATGTTGGTGGTAACGCAAAAACTGATGCAGTTCTGCTCTATTGAATTGGGTAGTTTTTATCTGGATATCATCAAAGATAGGCAATATACCGCGAAGGGTGACAGCCTTGCTCGTCGCTCTTGTCAAAGTGCGCTGTATCATATTATCGAAGCATTAGTGCGCTGGATGGCACCTATTACCAGTTTTACCGCTCAAGAGTTACAAGACGAATTTGTTTTTACCGGTAAATGGTATGACGGTTTAGGTGAAGTGACTTTATCCGGTCACTTTAACAACGATTTTTGGCAACAAGTACTAGCGGTCAAAAATGAAGTGAACCGCTGTATTGAATTGACCCGTAAAGACGGGAGAATCAAAGGTTCATTGCAAGCAAAAGTGACTTTGTACGTAAACAGTGACTGGTTTGTCTTACTTAGTAAACTTGAAGATGAGTTACGCTTTGTCTTGATCACCTCAGCAGCGAAAGTTGTTGAAAGCAGTGATGCGCCAGAAAATGCCGTTGCGACAGAAATACCAGGATTGTCGGTGGCTGTGTCTGTCTCATCCGCACAAAAGTGCAGTCGTTGTTGGCATCACCGTGAAGATGTGGGTAATCATGCTGCTCATCCAGAATTGTGTGATCGCTGCGTGGGAAGGTGAGGGCGAAAAGCGCGCTTATGCTTAAACTCTTTACTCAAACGGGATGGCGCTTTTTATGGTTGTCTGTGTTGGTGTTTGTGGCAGATCAATACACTAAAGCCTTAGTGCTAGAGAATATTGAACTCTATCAAGCCATCCAAATATTGTCATTTTTTAATCTCACTCATATATATAACTACGGCGCTGCTTTTAGTTTTTTACATGATGCCGGTGGCTGGCAGCGCTGGTTTTTTATTATTATCGCCTTTGTTGTCAGTGCTTTGGTGCTGTGGTGGTTAAAACAAACCACCAAACAGCAAATAATGTTACCCATAGCCTTTAGCCTGATTATTGGCGGTGCCATAGGCAATGCTTATGATCGATTAGTCCATGGTTACGTAATAGATTTTTTAGTGTTGTATTATCAAGATTGGTATTGGCCCGTATTTAACGTGGCCGACAGTGCCATATGTATAGGTGCCGTTTTGTTGATAGTGGATATGTTTAAGAACAAAGAGGAAAAACATGCCTGAACTGGAGCAAAACGTGATTAAACTGATTAAGCAAGGTAGTGAAGTGGTATTGCATTTTGACTTGAAATTAGCCGATGGCTCTGCAGCGGACAGTACTAGAGTCAATAACAAACCTGCTAAGTTAGTGATGGGTGATGGCAGTCTTACTCTCAATTTTGAGGATTGTTTGTTAGGTCTTCAAACAGGTGACAAAAAGGCATTTACCTTAGAGGCTGAAGATGCCTTTGGTATGCCAAATCCTGATAATTTACACCATCTTGAGCGTAGTAAATTTAGCGCTGAGACGCCGGCTGAAGAAGGTATGATTATCGCGTTTACCCAGCCTGATGGTACAGAGTTACCTGGCATCATACGCGACGTTACTGGAGACTCGGTGACAGTAGATTTTAATCATCCATTGGCAGGCCAGGTGATTACCTTTGACGTAGAAATATTGTCAGTTAATTAAGTCTAATTTTAAATAAAGTTTGAGGACGAACTATGCAGATCCATCTTGCTAATCCACGAGGTTTTTGTGCTGGCGTAGATCGTGCGATTACGATTGTTGAGCGCGCTTTGGAAATGTTTCCTGCGCCTATTTTTGTGCGCCATGAAGTGGTACACAACAAGTTTGTAGTCGATGGCCTCAAAGAGCGTGGTGCAGTATTTGTAGATGAATTATCGGAAGTACCTGATGACAGCATTGTCATTTTTTCCGCTCACGGTGTATCCCAAGCTGTGCGTACAGAGGCTGATGCGCGCAGTTTAAAAGTATTTGATGCTACTTGTCCTTCATATGGAAGTGATGCGTGCCAGTAACAGAGGTACTGAGTGTATTTTAATTGGTCATCACGGTCATCCCGAAGTGGAAGGCACTATGGGCCAATACGATAACCCCAATGGTGGCATTTATTTGGTCGAAGCGGTTGAAGATGTAGCCACGCTAACGGTCAAAGACGCATCTCAACTTTATTATTGTAGTCAGACAACCTTATCGGTAGATGATACTGCTGACGTGATTGATGCCTTGAGGCTACAATTTCCTGCCATCGAAGGGCCGCGTAAAGATGATATTTGTTACGCCACGCAAAATCGCCAAGATTCAGTGAGAGAGTTGTCCGCTGATTGTGATTTGTTGTTAGTCGTAGGCGCACAGAATAGCTCCAACTCTAATCGACTCAGAGAACTCGCTGAAAAAATTGGTGCCACAGCTTATTTGATAGCAGATGCCGATTGTATTCAACAAGCATGGCTTGAAAATGCAAAAAATATTGCTGTCACCGCAGGCGCATCAGCGCCAGAAGTATTGGTACAAGGTGTAGTTGACCGTCTAAAAGAATGGGGCGCTACCACAGTCATAGAAAGAACAGGCCGAGAAGAGAATATTGAATTCGCTGTACCTAAAGAGTTGCGGATTAAGAATATCTCTTAATCTGTATTAGTGCGCTTACCAAGGGAGATTGCCGTACTAATTATCGAGCGATTTTAACGTAAAGGCAGTATCTGTTCGTGCATTATTCTTTAATCTGACGGTCGTCAATGACCTCATCAAGCTTGCCCACTATGCGTGTTCTTTTTTGTAAAGGTATTTGGATGCTATCCACCGTTAATCAAACAGAACAAAACACAGCCGACAAGATCAAAAAGGGCTTCTCTAACGACATAGAGAAACCATACTCGCTAGTTGGAGGTAGTCTTTTTCGCATAGGCAAAGCGATAAAGCACGGGAAGGATAAGCAGTGTTAATATTGTCGAGGAGATAATGCCGCCTATCACAACAGTTGCTAGAGGCCGCTGCACCTCAGCGCCAGTACCCACGTTTATTGCCATGGGAACAAATCCCAAGCTGGCCACAAGCGCCGTCATCAACACAGGCCTCAGTCGAGTAAGCGCCCCATCGACGATAGAATTAACTAATTCACCGGTTTCCAATAGCCGCTGGCGAATAAATGACAACATCACCAACCCATTGAGAACGGCAATACCTGAGAGCGCGATAAATCCCACGCCAGCCGAGATTGACAGTGGCATATCCCTTAACCAAAGTGCAAAAACACCGCCCGTTAAAGCAAGTGGGACACCCGTGAATATAATAAAGGCATCTTTGATTGAGCCAAAAGCAATCACCAACAAAGTCAATATAATAAATAGCGTGGTGGGTACCATAATCGACAACCGTTGACTCGCACTTTCCAATTGCTCGAATGTGCCGCCATAATCCAACCAGTAGCCCGCTGGCAAATCTACTTGTTGCGCTATCTTCAGCTTGACTTCCTGTACAAAAGAGCCTAAATCACGCTCCCGTACATTGGCTGTTACAACCACTCGCCGTTTACCGTTTTCCCGACTGATTTGGCTGGGTACTGATGAGTAATTTAGCTCTGTCACTATTGGAATACCTTCTAATGCGTCCAGATCGGAGCGAATGTCTTCATCAAACATCGCCGTGACCTGAGATAAGCTATAACGTGATAATGAACGGGTGTAGGAGAGATTCGGTAGCCCTGCTAACGCTGTTTCCACCACAAAGGTGATCCGTTGTTCAGTCTCAAGTGGTGAATAACCTTGTGCTTGGGTATTGATTTGTACTTGTACGTTGGTACGGGCAACAAGCGGTGAAACAGGTACAAGGGATCATTAAAACGGGTTACCGTTTTATATCTACTATATAAGCAGAAACCCTCCACACTGGGCTTGTCCAACAATAGGATTAAGTCGTGGTTCGCTGCCGCTCACACGACCTATCCTTATTTATTAGCTTTTTAGTTTATACATACGTCTGACTTCATCAATCAAGCGGTGTCTTGAACTTTTAAGCCGTTCATGAGGCGCAAACATAGAGCTAGATGCATCCAATAAATTAACAGCTTTAGCTAACTTTTCAAGATCCATTTCACTCTCATTAAATGCTAAAACTTCATTAATTTGTAATATAGCTAATTCTTTGGCTGCAATATCTTCGGGTAGCCCAGATTTAGTGCATAAGCCATAAATACCATTTAAAAAATGCCCCCACTCTTCTTTAATGTGCAACTCAAGCTTTGAATTAACCTTTTCATCATTAGAATTATACCCTGAGTTTTTTAAATTGGTTATTGCTTCACTATACCTTTGAGAAAAAATATTGAACATATTTTTAAGGTCATTAACTGATTTTATAATCCCAATCCATGATAAATAACCTTTAGCATAATACTCGATTTTACTTTGCTCCTTGAACTCTCCAAAGAATGAATCACTAGTATAATTTAACGCAAGTTTATACGAACATTTTGGCATTACATTTTGCTGTTGATAGTCTAACAGCTCTCTTTCGGTAATTTTTGCTAAATCTAACAGCTCTTGCTTAGTTAAATAATTTGTATTTAGATAATTTATAAGATCCACTTTAGTTGAACACTCCTTTAAAAAGCTAACGCTTAATATATGGGGATTTTAGGAGCGCTTTTCAGCGAGTAAAATTCCCACCGTTATGTTTTTGTTATGTGCTGTTTTTCGGGAGACTCAATTACTAATGTAAAGGAAGAAATACTACCAAATAAATGCGTATTTGCAGTTACTGAAACTAACTCCCAACCATCACTTTCCATCTCTTGAATTTGAATGTTAAGTAATTCCAAATCAGGGCTATCTGACCAGAAACTCTTCTTTTTATTGAAAATTACAACTTTCTTCATTCACAGCTCCTTTGCTAATGTTTCTTATTAATGCACATAACGTTTGGTTAAGCTGCGGAGAGAACGGGCGCTTTTTTTGCGTTCTTTGTAAAAAACGCGCGGGTTCTCGGAGTCAGCTTGAACCTTTTGGTACGCCCAGCATGGGCGTGAACTAATGAGGTGAAAGTCCTTTGTAGGAAGATCACCGTTTAAGTAACTTATTGTTATTAAACGTTAAC
>QIJM01000533.1 GCA_003232445.1 Paraglaciecola arctica | reverse complement strand
AGTGGCTATTTATCGACTGCGCATGCAAATTGAAGAAGAGTTTAGGGATATCAAAAGTAGTTTATTCGGACTGGGTTTTGAACATCATAAAAGCCGATGTGTACATCGCATTGCGGTACTCATTCTCATCGCCACACTTGCCAGTATTCTGGCTAACATTATAGGCTTAGCTATGTTCATGGCTGGGTTGCACCGTCGTTACCAAGCGAACACCGTTAAGACAAGCGAGTCTTATCGTTTCACTATTTAGGATTGCGAGGCTTCGTTGATAAGCGTTTCATATTGCTCTGCGAGCAATATGAAGCAGCAGTATTAAATCTCAGAATTATGATTGCTGGCAATTTTTATGATTGAATATTCGTGGAGATACCTCAGTCTCTGACCCGAATGATATCTGACTCCATTGATATGTTATCTTCGGCGTAGCCAATAAAAAACCGACTTTTACCGGCTCCCAAAATATTCTCTAAAAAGCTCGAAATCTAAACCCTAAACTGCTGCACTGAGCTTTGTAATTCCTCTGCAAGTTTAGCTACTTCATGGCTAGACTCAGATGTCTGATGCGCTCCGGCTGTAGTTTCTTCAGCAATATTCACAATATTCACAAGTTTTTCGCTGATTTCTTGTGACACAATATTTTGTTCACGAGCAGATTGTTCAATTTGGCTGCTCACATCATAGGCTTTGTGCACTGCATCGGTGATGGATTCTAAGGCTACTGTGGCTTTTTCAGTTTGCTCTACACAGATTGTTGTTTGCTCTTTGCCTTGATTCATTACATTTACGGCTTGTTCTGCGCCTGCTTGTAAAACTTCAATCATCGAGTTGATTTCTTGTGTCGATTTTTGCGTGCGACTTGCCAATGTTCTAACTTCGTCAGCTACTACAGCGAATCCTCGGCCTTGTTCGCCGGCTCTGGCGGCTTCGATAGCAGCGTTCAAAGCTAGAAGGTTGGTTTGGTCGGCAACGCCTCTAATGACATCTAAGATACCGCTTATGCTGTCACTGTCTTGATGTAATTTGTTAATCACATCTGCCGCTTCTTCTACGTCTTTAGCTAATACCAGAATAGTGCTTCTGTTTTCTTCTGAAATGAGTTTGACTTTTTCCGCTTCATTATCGGCATGTTTAATTTGATTTAGGGTATCTTCGGCGCTCTTAGTCACTAGTTGCGACGTGCTGTGCAATTCAGTTGTGGCTGCGGCAACTTGTGCGACTTGTGATTTTTGATCTTGGATAGACTGAGTGGTTTTTAACGTTACCGTAGATGTTTGCTCTGCTGCAGTTGCCAATTGCGCTGCCCGTGAGCTAATACCTGATATCAGGGCTTTCAAACTATCGACTAGATTGTTGCAGTTTTTGGCTAATTCACCAAATTCATCTTGTGCAGAATCATCAAGCCTATGAGTTAGGTCGCCTGTAGAAACAACATGGAGCATTTCGTTTACTTTGTGCAACGGGTTGATAATGGCTAATACTGTTTTGTAAGCAATGCCTGTAGCAATAAGCACCGATATTAAACCAATAACGATCGTGATCGTTTTGCCTGTACTAACTGAGTCTGCGACCACTTTCTGGGCATGTTTTGCTTTAACGTTAGCGAGTTTAAGAAGATTTTCAAGTTTTTGCATAGCACTTTCTATATTTTTTTCTGAGGCTCGATAGGCTGTCACGGCTTGTTGGCGGCTATTTAAACGTTTAATTTGAGATTGAATTAAGCCATTAGGTGCAGAGATGGAATCGGTGACACCTTCAATTAATTCATACAACTCGCTTAATGTACCACTGTCGTCTCTGTCTCCAGCAGTGGCTTGAATTTTATTGGTTCTGTCTTTGATTTGACTCACTATTAATTTGACTTCATTGCCTATAGTGTCGGCTCTGACTAAGGTTTGTGTCTTAACGTATTCTGCACC
>QIJM01000504.1 GCA_003232445.1 Paraglaciecola arctica | reverse complement strand
AGAGCTAAAGAGATGCTCAAGACCAAAAAGAAAAATAAGGTTTTGCAGTTCATCGTTTAAGTACTCCGTTTTTTTGTAACCAGTCGGTAGGATACACCGCCCCATTGGCAGATTTAGCGGCGTCTAATGTAGGTTGTCTACAAAAAAGCCAAACTTTTTAGGCTTGGCTTTATAACTATTTGTTGCAACAGACGTTAACCTATCAATGCAGTACCGAAGAATTTCAACGCAACGGTGTTAATCAACACCAATAACAAAATGACTGGGATAAAAGTACCTACCGAGAAATTAACATAACGCTCAAACCAGCTATGTTCATAATTTGGTGCACCTTCATCTAGTTCTTTATTGAAATTTGCCTTCTTCCATCGGTAGATAACAAAAATACAAATTAACAGACCATTAAGCGGTAAAATGGTGTCGTAAAACACATCAATGATCACATCGAAGAATGACTTAGACTGCCCAGCATAACTGACAAAACCAGTAAAAAAGTCCAGCATACCAAATGATGTTGCAGCCATTAGCGACATAATCACCAATAGTAGCCCCATCCAACTTAGTGCTTTGCGACGGCTGAATTTTTTCTCTTCCATCAACGCCGCTACTGGCACTTCAAATATTGAAACAATAGAGGTGATAGCCGCAAAAAATACTAATAAAAAGAAAAAGCTAGCAATGGCACTGGCGCCCACATAACCAATAGTGGCTTGTAGTGCCAAAAATATTTTAGGCAAAAATGTAAATATCATGCCCACAGACGAGTCGCTTAAATCGTTGGTATTGATATCAGGGTTAAAGGAAAACACGGCTGGTATAATCAATAAACCTGCGATAAAAGCCACAGCGGTATCTAACAAAGCCACCATTTTTGCAGAGCCAGGAACATCGGTTTTCTTATCTAGATAAGAGCCATAGGTGATCATGACCCCCATGCCCAAAGATAATGAAAAGAATGCCTGAGATAAGGCACCATTGACCACAGAAGCATTAATTTTGCTAAAATCAGGTATCACATAATACTTAACGCCTTCGAAGGCATTATCCAGCGTCAGCACAAAAATCACTAATGCCACCAGCATAATAAGCAGGGTGGGCATCATAAATTTAGCGGCTTTTTCAATCCCTTGTTTTACCCCGCCTTGCAAGATTAAATAGATAATGGCTAATACTCCAACCATGTAATAAAATAAGTCGTAACCATTTATAAAGGAGCCAAAAGTATCAGGGTCGGCAAGCATGTCTAGGTTACCGGTTACGGAATGGAACAAATAACCGAAGATCCAAACAGTGATGACTAAGTAAAAAACCGCAATCATGAAAGGAGTAATAATAGAAAGCCACCCCGCTACTTTCCAGCCTTTATGCCCGTCTGTCATAGACGAATAAGCACCGAGGGGATCTTTACGACTATGCCTACCCACAGACATTTCAGCTAACATCACGGGTAAACAAATAAAGACCACAAAAATCGCATAAATTAACAAGAATGCGCCGCCACCATTTTTAGTAGCCGCAACGGGGAAACCCACCATATTACCGATGCCTACAGCCGAACCAGCTGCAGCTAGAATAAAACCTAAACGTGAACCAAACTGTTCGCGAGGTGCGCTCATAACCTATCCTTTTTTATTTTTATAATTTGAATAGATGTTACCAGTACAGATCCAGAAAGTCTTTTTTGTTGGCAAGACAGCCACTACAAAATGCAGTAAAGATGTTTACAACTAGTCAGCACGAACATTTGGGTTACATTCATTCAGACTTGTTTCGCTAGCTGTGCACGTTTTTTAATTAAAAAGTCCCGTTCAATACTGTTTTTACTCAAACTGATTGACTGATTGCTCTGCTGATGGAACAGATGGCCTGTTCAAGCAAATTCAAACGGCTTTCTAACTCGCCACGCGCTGCATGATAAGGCTGATATGGATTGGTATAACATAGGGCATGTTGAAAATGGTGCGAGTTAGTCAAACCATTTTGGTTGTATAGGCACGCTAAACAACAGTGGAGCAAACATTTGGTAGTGTGCGCGATTTTGCGCACACTGAACGTTGTTTAAGTACACTGCCCTCCAAGGGTCATTAATTAGCCATAAGGTGTTATCAACCACCGCCACCCCTTCTATAGAGGTGTTGTCCATGGCTTCGTAGTTTTCACATCCTTCACTGCTAGTTTGGATTTCAGCAAAAAAGTCGATGGGCAAGATGACCGTTTCTTTTTTGCCGGATAAATCCACCACCCATAATGCTTCATCGTTTCTAGCGGCCACCAGCAAAAAATCTCGACCATCAGGTGTTTGGTAATAGTCCATGCCGTTAATGGGGTGATGACCACTTTCAAAAACCGGTAACTTCAAAGTAAACGTTGTTACAACTGCAAATGTATCTGATTGCCAAAACTCACTGTCCATTTGTAGAGAAAAAATTCTGGCTTGTTTGTTACTGTCTTTTTCAATACCTAGATACAAAGTGCGGGCTTGACCAAATGCGAGAGCTTCAATCCCATCATTAGGGAAATCGCCAATCTGCATATCAGCAGTAAATTGGACAGGACGAATATGGGTCATCAACACTGTATTGTTGGCTTGCAACTCAAGTCTGACAAGCAATGTTGGATACTTTGCTGAGCCTGAATCTAAGTATTTTAGCTGGCAAGCCTCTGACATCGGTTCGGCATATGACGCATCTTCTGTGACCACATAGAATACTTTGTCGTCATCAGGGTCAACAGCCAATGCTTCTAGATCAGGGTTATCACTGATATAAGCAGCAAAACAACTTGTTTGCAATTCTGCAGATAAAATCATTGGCAGATCAGGGCCGCTTAACAACGCATCATCTTTAGAGATAGTCCTGAGACGCAGGCGTTGTAAAGGATGGGCACTGCGATCGCTCAAGGTCAACAACCCATCACGCCATTTCACTAAGCCCGATGTCTGCGGGTTAAGCATCACTTGACCATTTT
>QIJM01000680.1 GCA_003232445.1 Paraglaciecola arctica | reverse complement strand
CTAAAGTTAACAACCCAAAGACTTTTTTCTATGTTGAAAATGTCATTATATAACAATATCTTATGTCTTAAGTAAGTGCCATTCTACTCTGGTCGAGTAGACAGGCACTCCTAGACACCAAAGTTTTACTTGAAATCAAGTTGTTAACCATGCCCCTCACAGAACCGTGCTTGCGCTATTTACGCACACGGCTCCTCGATAACACGCTTCACATTAAACGAATAAATTAACCATAATTCGCGGCTTGGGTAACGGAAATAACTTTAAAAGCTTAGCAAATTTCTCCCATGTCATACACCCTCTTTTGCCACGGCGATTTAGCCACTTGAACAAAGTTTGGTTTATCAAATAGGTAAAAGCGTTAATACTTCTATAATTATCCGTTACTCCATAGTACGCATAATGACCTAACAGTTTGGCTTTGGTTATTTTCATAATGTCTGCTGTCGGTAACGTTCTACTCGCTTTGAGCCATTCTTTATAACCTTTAACTTTTGCTGTTAATCGCTTGCTAATGGTTTTGCGTTTCATACGAAACCCTCTGCCATTTCTTGAGCGACTACAATAATGAGTAAAGCCTAGAAAATTAAACGTCGCTGCTTTTGTGTCTTTGGATTTTGCCTTTAATTGGGCAAATTTACCAAATTCAAACAGTTTGGTCTTTTCTGGGGCTATTTCAAGGTGAAATTTCTTTAACCTTGGTATCATTGCTTGCATGAAGTCTTTTGCATCGTGCGAATTTTCGAAACATACGACATAGTCATCTGCATAACGAATCAATCGGCTGTAGCCTTGATTGTTTCGTTTTATGCGTTTCTCAAACCAGATATCAAGGGTGTAATGGAGGTAAATATTGGCAAGTATCGGTGAAATTACACCACCTTGTGGTGTGCCCTTCTCGCTTGCTTTATGTTCTCCATCCTCGCTGATTCCTGCTATGAGAAAACGTTTGATGTATCTTAGCATCCGTTTATCGGCTATTCGATGAGTTAGAAAAGTTATCAGTTGATTCTGCTCTACATTGTCAAAGAAGCCTTTAATATCGGCTTCAACCATATAGTGTATGGGTTTATTCTCAACAGCTTGGCTTAGTGCTCTAAGGGCATCATGGCAGTTTCTGTTGGGCCTAAATCCATAAGAATCATCAATAAAATCTTGTTCGTAAATCGCATTAAGGATTTTAACAAGACCTGCTTGGACTAACTTGTCTTCTAGCGTTGGAATACCTAGAGGTCGCATTTTATCACTGCCTGCTTTGGGAATGTAAATTCTTAATACTGGCTGTGGTCTATATGCCATTTTGTGTAATCTTGTTAATAATTGTTCTAAATTATAATCAAGATTCTTGGCATAGCTTGCTTTGGTTACTTTATCTATGCCTGATGCCGCTTTTCCTTTGAGCTGCATAAAGCATCCCAGTAACAGTTCCTTATTCATCAAATGAAACAGGCTGGTGAATTGACACCGTTTATCTGTACTGGCTTTCTTTGCTATGCGTCGCCTAAAGCGCCTACTGTTGGTGGAGTTTCGTTTCCACACTTTCATTACTACTGTGCATAATATGTGTTTCCTCCCAACGCTGTTATTACCGTGATGACCTTTCCTCCAACCGCATTACACGTCTTCATAGGTACTATGTCACCATCCGACTCCCTAAGTCATATCAATTGTTCTCGTTTTCTTATCACTTGTTCAATTTACTCAATATCATATTAAGAAGACTTAGGGTCTCCTGAGTTACCGTTCATTCATAATGGTCAACATACCATGCTTTACAACCCCGAAGCAGTTTTATAAATCTTGTCGTTGGTGATTCATAAAATATCGGTTTCCAATAAGGGTAAATTGTCACCCTGCTTAAATAAACTTTCGAGGCTAAATCACTTCAGCTAATGCTTACGGTCTGTTGCCTTGCGCGCATCGTGCTTAACATTTGGGATTACTCCCGCCTGCCCGATGATTTGCTACTCGGTGGCTGACCAACCTTGCCGAGGTGAGATTTGCTCTCACTTGAATGAACGACCTTGCTCAGCCGCACACCCTAATTATTTCAGCAAAATAACATTGCTGCCCAGGCTAAAGTCATCGGTCCAGAGTTATGTCAATCAGGCAACTCTGCTTGATAATCTAGCCAAATGGTCTTATCATTCCAAGCTTGAGTCCCGCACTAGCAATCACTCGTTCGTAAAGGATAGAACCATGACAACACTGACCATTGATTTACCGGATAACCTGGCTGAGGAAGCCAAACAAGCCGGACTACTGACACCCAGTGCCATCGAGACCATTCTGCGCGAGACCCTGCGTGGTCGTGCCATCGAGGAGCTATTTAGTGCGGCGGATAAACTGACAGCAGCCAACTTGCCACTCATGACGATGGATGAGATTCAGGAAGAAGTAAACGCGGTACGCGCACAGAGAAAACAATGTGCGTCTGGTACTTGATACCAATATAGTTATTTCGGGACTGATCTGGGGTGGCGTGCCGCGTCAGTTGTTTGAGCTTGGCCGGAACGACCAAGCAACATTCTTTACCAGTAGTGTGTTACTGGATGAGTTAGCTGATGTGCTAGCAAGAGATAAATTTGCTGATCTACTAGCATCTAAGGAAATCACGCCTGCTTTTCTGATGCAGCGTTATGGCATACTGGCCAGGCTCGTAAAGCCGCAATTTATTGAACGTACTGTCCGTGATATTGATGATGATGCGGTAATCGCTACGGCGCTGGCGGCTAAGGCGGGTGTTATCGCTACTGGTGACAATGATTTGTTGGTATTGCATCCTTGGCAAGGGATACAGATTTTGAATGCGGCCGATGCGGTGGAGTATATTCAGAGCAATATACGCCAGTGACTGTTATTTCCCACACTCCAACAACATACATTGCAAGCAAACATCTATGGAAGCCAGAGTCATTATAAAAATAACGACAAAGCCGCTGTTTTCAGAAACAGCGATAAGAACTCGGGAAAAATCATGACACAATTTGGCCGAAGATCAGATTTTAAGTTGGAAAACAAAGAAATTCTTATGATAGAAGCTTGGCAAAATTATCGCAAAAACACCAAATCGTATGATAGTTAATTTGGGAAAAGTTACGGGGGTAGAGTGGACGGCTACATTTAATGAAGGCGCAATAGAGCTCATCATAAGAAGTGCGCAAGGGAATTTAAGGCTGTGTAGAAACCTGTGTTACGCCCGCAAAACCGTAACCATCGCAGATGTCAACGCAGTGTTGGTTCAACCCCATTGGCGAAGTCATGAGGAATTGATTAAGCAGCAAGTGTCCTAACAGTTTAAGTTACTTTTTTAATCAGCCAAAACCATCACAAAAATGGTTTTGGCTTTTTTATGCCCAAGGATGGGTTGTATGCCTCAAAGAGCCATGGACGGCGGTGAGGTGTTATCGAAACTTATGATGGTAATTTTTATGATGCTGCTTGGTAAGATGTTAGATTTTAATTTGGTAAAGTGAAAAATAG
>QIJM01000322.1 GCA_003232445.1 Paraglaciecola arctica | reverse complement strand
TATTTCACCATCTAATTCGCCTTCAAAAAACAAGGATATTTGCGCGTCTTTAGCAAATTCATTTCTGCCTGCGCTGCGAGACTTAGATTGGATGCTCACCTTATCAAAACGCATATTTAGCACATGCTTTTGAACCCCCTTGTTAGTGTGATAGGAACGTAACAAACGCTCCATTTTAGGGGTGCTTACCTTAATAGCACCTTCAATACTTTTACTGTGATAAATGTGTTCAAAAAATTCAATTGCAGCGAATTCAGGATTACCACTATCTAACATGCCAAATTTGCCACCACCTTGTTTAGGTGGCGTTTTGTCACATGCACTGAATAGAACAGCAAATAATAAGATAAAACTGATGTTTTTTAGCATGTTACGTTCCATTTTGGTAGTTGAGCCTGCTTTCATAGTTTTATTTTATCGTACTTTTAGATCCATCAAAAGAACAGGGAGGCATCATCCTCCCTATTTAATCAAAGTTAATGTAAACATTGTTTACTTAACTTACATGTTTATACAGCTATTGGACATTTTCTGAATCAGAAAATTCACCTGCAAATAATGGGCTACTCAAGTAACGCTCTGATGCACTGGCCAAGATAACGACTATGTTTTTGTTAGCATTTTCAGGCTTCTCAGCCCAACGTTTTGCCGCCACGACTGCCGCACCAGAAGAGATACCAGCTAAAATGCCTTCTTCTTTCATTAAGCGGTGTGTCATTGCCATACACTCTTCATTACTAACTTGTTCAACAGCGTCGACAATATCTAAGTCCAAGTTGCCAGGGATAAAACCTGCACCGATACCTTGAATTTTGTGTGGCCCTGGGGTGAGTGTTTTACCCGCTTTAGCTTGTGTGATGACTGGCGAATCAGTTGGCTCAACGGCTACTGTGGTAATGGCTTTGCCTTGGGTGTTTTTGATATAACGACTGACACCAGTAATGGTGCCACCTGTGCCTACGCCAGCAACAAAAATGTCAATTTTACCGTCTGTATCATCCCAAATTTCAGGGCCAGTAGTTTTTTCATGAATTTCAGGATTAGCTGGATTTTCGAACTGGTGCATAGGAATATATTTTGAAGGATCAGAGGCAACAATTTCATTGGCAGCAGCAATAGCACCTTTCATACCTTTAGGCGCTTCGGTTAAAACCAAATTTGCGCCCATGGCTTTTAGTAATTTACGACGCTCTAAACTCATCGAACTAGGCATTGTTAAGGTGATTTTATAACCTCGAGATGCAGCAACAAACGCTAAAGCTATACCCGTATTTCCGCTAGTAGCCTCAACAATTTCATTGCCCGGTTTAAGCAATCCTTTTTTCTCAGCATCCCAAATCATGTTTGCACCAATACGGCATTTAACACTGAAACTTGGGTTTCTGGATTCAATTTTTGCGTAAACATTGCCGCCTGTAACGCGATTAAGCTTAACCAAAGGTGTTTTGCCAATGGCGAGTGAATGGTCGTCGTATATTTGCATAGTTAATTCCTTGCTTAATATTTTGATTTTTTACAGTGTAACCCTGATTGGTTCAGCGTCAATTAATTATTGTTGAGCCTATTTTTTTGATATACCCATACTACCTCAAAATGCGCGTTCCCTTCTGGCGGGTTTTAAACCGTTTTAAACTCCCGCTGAATCCGCCATTTTGAGGTAGTACGGGTATATATATGAAACAACAACAGGCTCTATAAATATTATTGATACATAAAGCCTATAAAACTGTTTTATCATAATGATATTCATAGTTAGAGGTAAGGGTATGGGGCTTTATTTAAAGAGCTTTTTCGCTATATCTTATGGTTAATCAATTGTTAATAAGGTTTGAGGTTTTACATGGCGTTTAATGGAACAGAAAAATATATTGCTAGTCGTGAGTTGCAATTAGCTGTCAACGCGGCTATCACGTTAGAAAAACCG
>QIJM01000676.1 GCA_003232445.1 Paraglaciecola arctica | reverse complement strand
CCTGGCATATTTTCATCGATGATCGCCAGCTTTATATTTGAGTGGCTACGCAAGACTTCAATACCTTGTTCTGCATCAGCGGCTTCGAATGTAATAAAATTATGTCGTCTAAGTAGAGCGGTCATTGAATGTCTGCTGACTCTAGAATCATCAACCACTAACACTCCTACCTTTTTATTTTTATCCAATCGATGTAATAAACGCGTCAGGTAATCATAGACCTGAGCGTTTTCTTTAGGAATGTAATCCACCACATTTTTATTAAGAATAGTAGTTCTGGTTGATTCATCGAGTCTACCGGTTACCACTATAGTGGGTAAAAAAGATTCAATCGCAAAGTCGATAGCTTCACCATTTGGCGCGTCTGGTAAATTAAAGTCGACTACTGCACAAAGGTATTCTTCTGGTGCTGAACTAGAAAAAACATGTTTGGCTTCCACTAAACTAGTGGTACAAATAGGCCGCAACTTAGCCTTGGTAATAAGACTACGCATCAGGTTCATACTGGTTTTGCTGTCTTCGACTATTAATACTTTGCGTTGCATGGACTAAGATCTAATGGCAAAAAGTTAATCTAGCAGATTAACTTGTATCTAGCTCTGAAAAAATTAGACTTTCGTTAATTTCGCAAATGACATAACCAACCACTTACTGCCAAATTCATCGAAATTGACTTGTACTCTTGCATGTTCGCCACTGCCCTCATAATTCAATACTGTGCCTTCGGCAAATTTAGGGTGCGAGACTCTTTCCCCTAATTGGAAACCTGTTGATTCGAAAGCTGTATGCCCCGTGACTGGGGTAAATCGATTTTGGATCGGCCGGGATATGGTAGTCCGCAAACGGACTTCTTCGATACAGTCGGTTGGTATCTCTTTGATAAAACGCGAGGGAGTGTGATATTTGTCCTGACCATATACCCTTCTGTTTTCGGCGTAAGTGATATATAACTTACGCATGGCTCGTGTCATACCTACATAACAAAGGCGGCGTTCTTCTTCTATTTTGCCGGGTTCTTCGTTACTCATCTGACTTGGGAACATGCCTTCTTCTACCCCAGCCATAAAGACTAGTGGAAACTCCAACCCTTTTGCGGTGTGGATAGTCATCATTTGTACAGCGTCTTGATGGCTATCGGCTTGATTATCTCCTGCTTCTAGAGACGCATGGGCTAAAAAGGCAGACATTGGTGTCATGTTATCTGCTTCTTCTGGCAGCACAAATTGTTTACAGGCGGTGACCAGTTCTTCCAAGTTTTCAATTCTGGCTTGAGCTTTTTCGCCTTTTTCTGCTTTGTACATGGCAAATAAGCCGGAATGTTTGATCACATGATCAGCTTGTTGTTCTAAGGGTAGAGCTGGTATGTCTTGTGCCAGTTGCGTGATTAACTTTGTAAAGGCGGTAAGGGCATTAGAAGCACGGTTAGTCAGGCGATTCTCAGCAAGTATTCGCGTGCTGGCATCCCACATGGATAATTCTGCATCGCGGGCAAGTTCACGAATTTGCGATAGGGTTTTATCACCAAGCCCTCGGGTGGGTGTATTCACAATTCGCTCAAAAGCAGCGTCATCTATCGTCTGATTAATTAAACGTAAATAACCTAACGCATCGCGAATTTCTTGGCGTTCGAAGAATCGCAGGCCACCGTATATACGATAGGCTATAGACTCTTGTAATAATGCTTCCTCTAGAACACGTGATTGAGCGTTATTGCGATATAAAATTGCACAATCAGACAAGGCATTGCCGCTGTCTCGCCATTCTTTTATTCGTGAAATATTAAAACGGGCTTCGTCCAATTCATTAAATCCCGCGTACAAAGAAATAGGTTCACCTTGGCTATCTTCTGTCCACAGCTTTTTACCTAATCGACCTTGGTTATTATCAATCACGGCATTGGCCGCTTTTAATATGTTGCCAGTAGAACGGTA
>QIJM01000544.1 GCA_003232445.1 Paraglaciecola arctica | reverse complement strand
ATCAATAAATATCTCTTCAACGGTTAAATTGAACAAGCGAGCGATTTTAAATGCCAAGGGTAAGCTGGGATCAAACTTACCTTTTTCGATGGCATTGGCCGTTTGTCGTGACACAGCCAAAGCATTGGCCAAATCAGCTTGAGTCCAGTCTCGTTCAGCCCGAAGTACCTTTAAGCGATTTTTCATTTGTATTTCCTATTGCCGATGAAAATACTAATGATGTAAGTGATGGCCATAAGCATTATAAGGTGATTGATTTCTGGTTCGAAGCTTATCAGTTTTATATCTTCCAGTTGCTCATAAGCAATGCCTGCTATTAAACCGACTCCTAAGGTTATGCCCATGGCATCCATAGTAATTTTGCGTTGCAACTCGTCAAGCTTGGATAAATGTTTGACGTTCGCCACGATCATGGCCAAGCCCAGTGCGAGATGAAGTATTAAGGCAGCAATAGAATAGGCTAGTTGGTAATCCCAAATATATTCTGCGCCAAATCGTAATAATGCTGTGCTAACTAACCATGCCAAGGTCCATAATGCTAGCTGTAAAATGTGAGTGTTTTTATGTTTCGTACAGGTTGTCTCGCTGTGTTTAATATTACTCATAAGTCAAACTCCCAAGTCTAAAAGTAAAGTAAGTTTTACTTTTAGTGAGAGTCTAACTTCTAGATAATTTTTGTCAAGTCTACTTGATAAAAAGTAGTGATTTACATGACAACTAAGATAATTTGTTTTTAAAGTCCTCATATTCAAACTTACGCACAAACTCAAAGTTACCGTCCTTGCGAATAATACCGATGGAGGGGTGTTCAACACCATTAAAGAAGGTGGTTTTGACCATAGTGTAGTGGATCATATCCTCAAATATTATCCGCTCACCTATTTGTAATTCGTGATCAAAGCTATATAAATCAATGGCATCACCGGCTAAACATGAGTTGCCACCTAATCGATAAGTATAAGGTTTCTCGCCTGCTTTGCCTGCACCGCGCACATCTGGGCGGTAGGGCATTTCTAATACATCTGGCATATGGGCTGTGGCAGAGATATCTAAAATGGCGATTTTGTCTTGGTTTTCTACGATATCAACTACTTCTGCTACTAAAGCGCCTGTTTGCCAAGCCACTGCCGAGCCGGGTTCAAGGATCACGGTTAAATGAGGATACCGTTCTTTAAACGCCTTTAAGGTGTCGACTAAATGTTTAACGTTATACCCTTTGCGAGTCATCAAGTGCCCACCGCCAAAGTTAATCCACTTTAATTTAGGTAACCATTTACCAAATTTGTCTTCAACCGCTTTGATAGTTCGCTCGGTTGCAAAGGAGTCACATTCACATAAGTTGTGGATATGGAAACCGTCAATGCCTGTTAAGTCTGCGCTGTGTAAGTCTTGTGCTCGGATACCTAAGCGTGAGCCAGGGGCGCTTGGATCGTAAAGTTCAGTTTCGGCTTCTTGATGCTCAGGATTAACCCGCAGGCCAGATGATACTCCCGAATTCAGAATTTGCTGCTTGTAGCGTTGCCACTGACCTAGACTATTGAATGAAATATGATTAATCAAGCTAACCAACTCGTCAATATCGGCAGGTTTGAAGGCCGGAGAATAGGCATGGACTTGCTTGCCTATTTCCTCTTTCCCTAAGCGTGCTTCCCAAACTGCACTGGCTGTTGAACCTTGTAGGTACTGACCCACTAACTCAAAGGTCGACCACATAGAAAATCCTTTAAGTGCCAAGATGATTTCAACACCACTTTGCTCTTGAACATATTGCATCAGTTTCAAATTGGTCTCGAGCTTGGCCTCTTCACATACATAACAGGGGGATGGAATAGCAGGATTTAGCATAGGATCTTGCATAAGAAAATTACTTTTCGTGACAAAACAAATTAGCTGCTTAGAATAGCTTTGCCAACCTGAGAATTAAAGCAAAAAA
>QIJM01000128.1 GCA_003232445.1 Paraglaciecola arctica | reverse complement strand
TCTAATTCAATTTTAGTTAAAAAACAATTGTCACAAATTCGCTCACTTGGGGCGACTATTGCAATTGACGACTTTGGCAAAGGTTACTCTAATTTAGCGTATTTACGTGATATTGAAATTGACTGCATTAAAATTGATAAGTCGTTCATTATGCAGATTGATCAAAGCCCCGTTAATCGCGCGATAGTAGAGGCGAGTCAATTGATTGCTAAGGCTGCTAATTGTGAGTTGGTGGCTGAGGGTATCGAAAGTATTCAGCATCTGCATATATTACGTGAAATAGGCGTTTTATCTGGCCAAGGATTTTTGTTCTCCAAAGCGATCCCTATAAATGATTTTGTTGAGCTGGCTAACAAAGACATGGCGGTAGGCACTTCTTTTGTGCGAGAGCAGCAAACTGCTTAACGGAGTTTGGGTAACCCCGTTTAAAACAGAAGAGTTAATATTCTGATTAGCGTAATATTAAGTCTTTAAAAATCATCCCTGCGATTAATACCAGTTCACTATGCAAACACAATTCGACACATCAATTCAAAACACCATTCAAACGTTGAAGCAACAAGGTGATTTTCTTATTTTATCGCGCACTCAGCGTTCACTTTTTTCTGCTTCTTTTCAGTTTTTTATCGATCAACACACACAGGTTAGTGTGTTGGCCGAGGGGATTATTAGTTTTGCACCTATTACTGATAGTGACAAAGATATCGTGCTCTCTTGTGGGGTACACGGCAACGAAACGGCTCCGATTGAAATTTGCGATGCTTTAGTCAACGCTATTTTGACGGGTAAAATAGTGGTAAAACAACGAGTGTTGTTTTTATTTGGTAATTTACCCGCGATGGATATTGCGCAGCGTTTTGTTGAAGAAAACATGAATCGTTTGTTTAGTGGCGAACATCAAAATTTAGCTGCTGGGCAACTGATGAATGATGAGAGGCGCCGAGCAAAACAGTTAGAAGATGCCGTTAAATACTTTTATTTAGGAATAGATGCTGAGCAGGGTAGGAGTCGTTTTCATTATGATTTACATACCGCCATTCGAGCATCTAAAAACGATAAATTTGCGGTTTATCCATTTCAAAATGGTAAAGCTTGGGATAAATATCAACTACAAATTTTGTTAGCCTGTGGGGTGAACACCATTTTATTGTCTGGCAGTGCGACTACTACTTTCAGTTATTATTCAGTCAACGAATTTAACGCCAATGCGTTCACTGTTGAATTGGGACAAGTGATGCCATTTGGGCAAAATAATATGGATAATTTTAGTGACCTAGTGGCAACTTTTACCAAGTTGATTTGTGGTGTTGAGTTGACGCTTAAAAACTACACTGATGCAGATTTTTTGATCTACGAAGTGAATCAAGTGATCAATAAACAACAAGCTGATTTTTCACTCAATTTTGCGCCAGATGCAGCTAACTTTAGTGATTTTCCTAAAGGTCATTTATTAGCTTATGAAACTGGTTGCGAATATCGCACCCAATTTGAAGGTGAAGCCATTGTATTTCCTAACGCCGATGTTGAAATTGGCCAACGGGCATTGTTAACCGTGATACCCACTGATATTTAAGGCATTACATGACTATTTTTGTTTTACATCCGCAATTAGAAAAGGATAGTGAATTAGTCACTGAGTTACTGTTGTGTTCGGTACGACTGATTAACGATGCCAACTATCCTTGGCTAATTTTAGTACCTCAAGTGGCTGACATCAGAGATGTGATTGACTTGAGTGATATTCAGCAGCAAACATTATGGCAAGAATCTGCACTGGTTAGCCATGCACTTAAACATTTGTTTACACCTGATAAGTTGAATGTCGCAGCGCTGGGGAATATGGTGCCTCAATTGCATTTATACCAATCCATCCTAACAATTAGCCACTCAGCGAGATTTAAAGGCACCTAATCAAGGCGCTTGAATGAAAGAATAGTTGACCTATT
>QIJM01000561.1 GCA_003232445.1 Paraglaciecola arctica | reverse complement strand
CGTTAGCATCAGAATATAGAATGGACAACGTAATGGGTTATATAAAATGTTCATCATTGTTAGGGTTAGGAATGGGCATGCAATAACTTCCCGATTTAGCGCCCGAATTTAGTCCGTATTGGTTCGTTCTGATTGAACAAAAGTGCAGAAATAGTTGTTCTGTTTCGAGCTTTTGTGATTGAAGAACGGGCGAAGACGGGATGCTAAACAGGGAAATTATTGCGTGCCCATTTCTTATTATGGAATTAAAATACTCGGAAGCAGTTTTATTAAAAAGGAGAAAAAATATGTATAAGATTTTTATAGTGGTATGTTCTGCAATTATTTTAATTGCTTGTGGTGGTGGTGGTGGTGGAGATGATGATGCAACGACAACAAGTGAACCAACTACAAAGGGATCGGTATCAGGTATTATTACTGGAAGTGATACCACTACAGTATTAAAAGACGTAACAGTTAAAATAGCAGGGAAAGCAGTTATTACGGGGGGTGATGGCGCTTATGATATCAAGGAAATAAATACTGGCACTAAAAAAATAATAGCATCTAAAGCTGGGTATACGAATTATTCTAACGACCTAGTTATTTCTGATAGACAAAACACTTCGCATGACATTCTGCTGAATCCTGTTACTGTATCATCTGAAATGTCCTGCTTGGGTATTCTAAATGCCAATGCAAGTCAAGGTGACGGTTACTATCAAATAGATGCTGATGGTTCAGGTTCTTTAGCTCCCTTCGAGGTTTATTGTGATATGACGACAGATGGAGGTGGATGGACGCTATTTGTTAATCATGCAGATGGAATAGTAAACCTAGTTTCTACTGATACGGTTACAATTACAGAAAATGGATTTATGCAAAGTGATCGCTGGATGATGTTACGAAATGGAATGACTGTTGGAATATTAATAAGTGATGAAAATAGCAATATAACCAATATTTCTGCGGATAAATTGAAAGCCAGTAATTGTTCAACAATTAATGACATTGACGACCTTCTTACTCTCCAAGACCCAGCTAGCCCTGTCGATAGTACAGACAGGTATATTTACCATAACGAAAATGCAGGCTGTGATGGAGTCGGTAGAGATTACACTATTATTAAGCTTATGGGAGATCGGACTAGTAACTATCTAACACATGGCGCAGCCCTATTTCAAGGATCATCTGTAAAATTTGATGTTTGGCCGTACTCTGATCAATTTCAATCCTCAAATGAACAAAATCAATTATTTGTTTTCGTAAAATAGGGTATTTAGAAAAGGAAAAATATAGGGTAGTGCTGATGACAGTTAAAGTTATCTAATCAAATAAAGAAATGCTAACAAAAAAATTCACTCGGACAGTTTGAGGCAGCGCGGATTTTTCGTAACTCGCTGCGCTCGATTATACGAAAAATCCGCGCTGCCTCAAACTGCCGGTGATTTTCGACGTTAGGCGCTAAAGAATGACTACACCATTATACCCAACATTCCAGAAGCGCATCGCCGACGCGTTTGAGCAGTTAATAAAGAATCAGGTTACCCCATGGTGTTTTCTGAATTCAGGCAAGCCAATGCGGGTAATTAAGCATGATCAAAAGCAAATATCTTATGAGGGTATTGGTTTTGAAGGCTCACCTGAGCATGTGTTTTGGTCAAGCTATATCGAGCCTTTCATGGAAGAAATTTGCATAAATGAAATAGATGCAGCAGTAAAAATGGCCGATGAAAGGAACGTCAGCGCTGCATCACTTTTGCCGGAAGTTGAAGGGCTGTTATTTTCAGGTGTCAGAAAGACCTTCACAGAAATGGCAAAAACTGATCAACGACTGAGAGGTAAAGGGTTCCCGGAACAAATACCTCTACGTTCTATTGAAAATGAATATGAGAAAATGAAAAACTTTATTGAGGTGCGCATTAAATCAGAACTTGAGATGTGGAAACCCAAGTCAAAGCTCGAAGCGTGGTA
>QIJM01000631.1 GCA_003232445.1 Paraglaciecola arctica | reverse complement strand
CAATGATCCTCATGTACGCGAAACCCCAGACATGACATATAAGTTTGTGGCGCAGGCACCACAAAACCTGAACTCTCGCCCAGTAGTCATTGGCTTTGGCCCTTGTGGATTGTTTGCTGCACTGATATTGGCACAAATGGGCTTTAAACCCATAGTCTTGGAGCGCGGTAAAGCGGTGCGTGAACGTACCAAAGATGTGTTTGGTTTTTGGCGTAACAAACCCCTTAATACTGAGTCAAATGTACAGTTTGGAGAAGGCGGGGCAGGCACCTTCTCGGATGGAAAGTTATACAGTCAAATCAAAGACCGCAAACATTATGGTCGCAAAGTCTTACATGAGTTTGTGGCAGCTGGTGCGCCAGAAGAAATTTTGTATGTCAGTAAACCGCATATCGGCACCTTTAAGCTGGTCAACATGGTCGAGAAAATGCGCGCACAAATCACCGAGTTGGGTGGTGAAATTCGATTTGGCACCAGAGTCGATAAATTAGATATCCAGGATAAAAAACTCAAAGGTTTACACTTATCTACTGATGAATATTTAGCTTGTGAACATGCTGTTTTGGCAGTGGGGCATAGTGCACGAGATACCTTCGAAATGTTATATGAGCAAGGCGTATACGTTGAAGCTAAGCCATTTTCAGTGGGTTTTAGAATAGAACACGAACAATCGATGATTGATGAATGCCGCTTTGGAGATAATGCGGGTAATCCTATTTTAGGCGCTGCGGATTATAAGTTGGTGCATCACTGTAAAAATGGTCGTTCGGTCTACAGTTTTTGTATGTGTCCTGGTGGAACTGTAGTGGCTGCTGCGTCTGAAGCGGGCAGAGTAGTGACCAATGGCATGAGCCAATATTCCCGTCATGAACGCAATGCAAACAGCGCCATAGTTGTGGGCATTACGCCAGAACAAGACTATCCAGAACATCCTTTAGCTGGCATTGCCTTGCAGCGCCAACTTGAAGAGCTTGCATACAAAGTAGGTGGCGAAAATTACCACGCACCAGCGCAATTGGTTGGAGATTTTTTACAGGGTAAATCGAGTGAGCAGTTAGGTGAGGTGAATTCGTCCTATACGCCTGGTATCACTTTGACCGATTTATCCAAAGTAGTGCCAAGCTATGTTATTGAAGCGATTCAAGAGGCAATTCCTGCCTTTGACAAACAAATCAAAGGATTTGCCAAGGCTGATGGCTTATTGACGGGGGTAGAAACCCGCACGTCTTCACCTATTTGTATTAAACGTGGCAAAAACCTGCAAAGTATTAATACTGCTGGTTTATATCCTGCTGGTGAGGGAGCCGGTTATGCTGGAGGTATTTGGTCGGCAGGTATTGATGGGATCAAAGTGGCCGAGGCATTAGCCTTGGATATGTTAGCTCAAAGCCAAATAGATTAGTTTCAGACATTGAAGCATTCAAGAAATTTACATCAAGATAGCTACCCGTTAGCGCAGCTAGTGCAGAGTTATCCAGCTTTGCAGGTACATATTTTCATTAAGCCTGATGGTGGTGAAACCATAGATTTTGCCAACCCAAATGCTGTTAAGGCTCTCAACGCCGCATTATTAGCGCACTATTATCAGATTGAATTTTGGGATGTCCCGGCTGGATATTTATGTCCTCCCGTTCCAGGTAGGGCTGATTATGTGCATTATTTGGCTGACCTATTAGCCAAAGACACTCAAGGCGTGGTTCCAAAAGGTAACACCATCAAAGGTTTAGATATTGGCGCAGGGGCAAATGTTATTTATCCCATTATTGCCACTAGATCTTATGGCTGGCAAATGGTGGGGACGGATATTGATCCTGTTTCGATTAAGTCGGCCAATACTATTATTGACTCAAATCCTGTTTTAACCGGCAATATTGATATTAGACAACAACATGACCAGCAATATATTTTCACTGGCGTGGTAAAGGCAGATGAACACTTCGCTTTTTGTATGTGTAA
>QIJM01000417.1 GCA_003232445.1 Paraglaciecola arctica | reverse complement strand
AAATCACGAGACACAAAGTCTTGTAATTCTTCACATAAATTGATGGCTGTTTTTAATAAGGGTAGTTGTGAATTTTGAAAGGCCATGTCGCAGTTCAGCATTTCGTTGGTTTCTTCACCTATCATTAATTTACCCAACATTTGTAAGTTAGGTAAACCTTCTAGAAATAAAATTCGTTCTATTAATTGGTCGGCTTGCTTCATATCTTGGATAGATTTTTTATAGGTAGCGCTATTAAGTTTCTCTAACCCCCAGTTTTTAAACATACGTGAATGTAAAAAATACTGATTGATTGAAGTGAGTTCGAAGGTAAGCATTTCATTTAATACAACTAATACTTGTTTATCGCCTTTCATTGTATGTAATCCGTGGATAATATCTAATAAACCAAATTATAGTATTAAGTACTTTTATTAACCACAAATTAATCAAAAATATCATATAAAACAACGTGATACATAATGATAACGATTCTCATTTTAATCTTTATTAAGACTTTGGATGCTGTAGCAAAAGTTGCAGACTTTCCTCAGCAAAACCTGTTCCCGCTTCAGTAAAGAAGTTAAATACTTTATCTGACCCTGCATCAATCAGTGGTTGTATTTCATCTTCATAACGGGCTATTGAGGCTATTTTACCTGTGTAATGAGCATGTTGGAGTTGTTCAGTGATATTGCAGATATCTTCGATAGAAGGTAACGCCATCAAGATCAGTTGTATTTGAGTTAAGTCCATACTCTCCCATAAATCGACATCATCACCGTCCCCAACCATCGCTTGATAACCAATTTTTTTCATCTGTATTACTCGGCTAGGGTCTGTATCCATCCCCCATACTTTCTTACCTACAATGCTGTTTAAAGATGAATAAGCACCTTTGCCAACCCTCCCTAGGCCAATCACAATAATCTCAGCTCCTACTGGTTGCACGTAGACATCCTCAAGTAATCTGTGCGGGCTTTCGAAAGACTTAAGCTTGTCTTTAAATTTGGTATATTGGTTATGTGAGGTTTTGTAAACTAAGCTTGTTAACACAAAGGAGAAAGATACGGCTAAAGCCAAAACCACTAACCACTGGGCGCTTAACCAGCCTAGGCTTACCACCAATGCCACCACAATGAGACCAAATTCACTGTAGTTTGATAACACTAAACTAGCTAAATAGCTGGTGCGCGCCCTTAATTTGAAAAGAGTAAATAACCAAAAGAACATGACAAATTTGATTGGGATAAATAGGCAAAGTAATACTGCAGTCAGCGTTAAATCTAGGGTAGGGAGTGCACTAAAGCCAATCGTAAGGAAAAATCCAACGAGAAAAACGTCTTTAAAATTCATAAGAGCTTTGGACATTTCTGAAGACTTCGCATGTGTAGCGATAAACATTCCGACAATCAAAGCGCCTAGGTCACCTTTAATTCCCACTGCTTCAAACAGTTCATAACCACCTAAAGCGAATAAAAAACCTGACAATATCAGTAATTCGCCATGACCCACACGTTCTAAAATAATAGCCCATATAGGTTTGGCGAAAAATAGTAATAATAACAGTAAGGCCCATACTGACGGCACTTTTCCGGTTGCAATGACCAAAAACAGCACCGCTATAATGTCCTGCATGATTAACACCCCAATAGCCAACTTGGCATGTCGGGTTTTGATTTCACCACTTTCTTCAAGGATTTTAACAATACACACAGTGCTGCTGAAACTTAATGAAAAAGCGAGGAGGGCTTGTGTGGACCAGTCTAAATCAGCAAAAGCAGCTAAACCAAGCCAAGAAACAGCAAATAAAAGTAGATTGATTAGTGTTATCCATATAACTGCGTGACAAATACTGCCTAACCAGACTTCTTTTTTATATAAATCACGCACGTTGAGTTTTAAGCCAATGGTAAATAACATCAACGTTATGCCCAAATTGGCGATAGTTTGTAATGCGTCTGTTGACTGAAAGCC
>QIJM01000404.1 GCA_003232445.1 Paraglaciecola arctica | reverse complement strand
TTTTTTCAAGGTTTTAGATTAATTACCACCAAAGGTTTGAAACGCTTCGTGTTTTTCCCGTTGGCCATTAACCTTATATTGTTTTCCGCAGGTTTTTATTATTTATTCGGTGAAATCAGCAGCAGTATTGTTTGGTTAACTAATCTCATTCCTGATTGGGCATGGTTAAGTTGGTTAAAAGACGGCTTGAGTTACATTATCTGGCCGATTGCCGTGATCACTATTTTATTAGTCTTTGCGTTAATATTCGGCACCTTAGCTAACTGGATTGGCGCACCCTTTAACGGATTATTAGCTGAAAAAGTCGAGCAACATCTAACGGGGCAGCCCATGAGTGATACTGGCTTAATAGATGTGTTCAAAGATATCCCCCGCAGCCTAGGGCGCGAACTATCAAAACTCACTTATTACCTACCACGCGCTGTGTTTTTTTTGTTGCTGTTTTTTATCTTGCCTGTATTCGGCCAAATATTATGGTTTTTGTTCTCAGCTTGGATGATGGCCATTCAGTACTGCGACTATGCTTTTGATAATCATAAAGTATCGTTTAGAGATATGAAACGAATATTACAAGCAAACCGTTCTCAAAGTTTTAGTTTTGGCATGACAGTCAGCGTATTTTCGCTTATTCCAATTGTGAATTTTTTAGTGATGCCAGTGGCGGTATGCGGTGCGACTGCGCTTTGGGTAGATGAGTTGAAAGAGCAGGTTTAGGTGATCTTAAAAGCTTCATCTACGTGCTAAAACATTATTTTTCATCGAATATATCCTCATCGATAATCATTAACCCTTTAAACTCGCCCATATCAACTGTTTGTATGCTGCTATTTGTGAAGCTAGCATTTTACTTATTCAAGGAACAGCCGCTAAAACCGGCTACGAAAAACACAATCCAGATCAAATATTTCATCTTCCAGATACCCATGCAAAAAGTGTTTCTGCGGCAATGGGCGGTTTATGCCCCGTTTCAATACCTGCTTCACCATTTAGCTGACTAATTAAAGAACTGATTTTTTCATTCGCGGGACAGTCAATGTTTAAGGTTTTAGCGTGTTTTAAAACAGCGCCGTTTATATATTCTATTTCAGTCGGCTTGCCATGTGATACGTCCCACCACATGGATGAACGGACATTGGGGTCAATTTCTAACATTTTGTTAGCCACGCGGGTAAAAATAAAGTTGGGTAGCCGCAATACCATAGGGATCATGTGGGCTGGGAGCGCCGTGACTTTTGGTAATTTGATACCTAGCGCATCTGCCACCTGCAATAACTCAGTCATCAGTAAAGCGATGACTCTGCGGTAACCCCGCTGCTCTAACATGGCTTTAACGGGAATGTCTGCTAAGGCATTCACGCTGTTACCAAGGTTTAACTGCAACTTGGCCCATAATAATGCGTGCATATCTTTTGTGGTTTTGATGGGTAACAGTTCTGAATGTAACTTTGTGACTAATGAATTAACCAGCTCATGGCAGCTACCTGTATGTTCAATGGTCATATTGCCCTCTGAACCGCGATGATAATGCCCTGGAGCCAACTCAACCACATTAAAAGGCACCATCACCCGCAATACCAGGTTATCTGGATAAGCTTGTTTGACGATGGCGTCTGCCCCTAAGCCATTCTGACAACAAAGGATAACAGTATGCTTGTTTACCCAAGGTGCGATGTCGACAATAGCCTGTTCAACACCTGTGCATTTAACTGTTAACCATAAAAAATCGGCCTGTGTAAGTGGCAGAGTATCAGTGGATAGCTGTTCGCTGCTTATTACATCTAACTGCTGAACATTTGTTTGATGATGTTCGTAATCGGTTAATTTCATGCCTGATTTTAGCTTATCTTTCACCCTAGCCCGGCAAACTAAACCAGTGCAAAAACCCAAAGCCGTGAGCACACCACCTAAGTAACAGCCGATTAATCCGGCGCCAAATACGATGTGTTGTTTGTCTGAGA
>QIJM01000255.1 GCA_003232445.1 Paraglaciecola arctica | reverse complement strand
TAGCACAACAATCAGCGGCATCAAATTTATCTGCTAACTGTTTGTAGTAGGGCATCACTATTGTCACGTCGTGACCCAGCTTTGCCAATGCCAAAGGCAGGGCTTTGCCTACATCAGCTAAGCCACCTGTTTTAACCAGATTTTCTACTTCGGACACAACAAACAATATTTTCATTCGAGCTACTTACCTTTTTCTATTTTATGCGAGCACACTGGTAAAGGCTGAACTTAGTAGTTTGGGCAATAAGACCAACCGCGCTAAACCGCTGTTCAAGTAACTCAGAATAACGCAAAAATTTATTCGCCACCAATGTCAGTGAACCACCTTTAGCAAGGTATTGTTTGAGCTGGGCAATAAACCCTTCGGTAACAGAATAATCAGTCTGAATACCAGTATGAAACGGAGGATTAGTATATACGGCAGAAAACTTGCCTTGCACATCCATCATACCGTTTGATGCTACCACCCGAATGTTGAGATTGTTCAGCTTGGTACTTTCTTTTGAGCAGTGCACAGCCAAAGCACTGACGTCGCTCATCACCACTTCACTTTCTGGGCTTTTCAGCCCAAGATAACAACCAATCACACCCGCGCCACAACCAAAGTCTAATAATCGCCCCGTTTTTATGTCAGGTAAATTATCCAATAACACCCTAGTACCCAAGTCTATTGCGCCATGGTTAAACACGCCCGGTAAAGAACATATTTTGTAATCTAAACCACCAACAGAAATACCTATCTCACTCTGCCATTGGGTTAGTTCAAAAGGTTTTACAGGTTTATCTATTTGCGCACCAAATAGTGCACAATGACGGGCCGAATCAACTTTATTTACTTGAGAACTAATAGTCTCGAGAACTTTAGCCGCACTTTTTACGCCGCCTTTATTTTCACCCACAAGCAATAAACTGGCATTTTCTTTAAGACAGGCTGCAACATTGGCAATCAACATTTTCGCCTGATCTTTAGACTTGGGCATGTAGATCACAGCACCATCGAATTTTTCATCCGTAGGGTAGGCAGCAGCAAAAGTATGTTGCGCCGATTTTCCAGCAGCACAACTTTGCTGATAAATATCAAAGTATTGGTGAAACACTTTAATATCAGGGTTGTTTAGTTGTTCAGCGATTTGGCTGTCGGTTGGATTAACCAGTAACCACTTGCCTTGTGCGAAGGTGTCTTCATTACGCATCAATAATTGGCTAGGAGCAGACAGCATCAAGATACCCTCTCAAACATCAAATCCCATACACCATGGCCTAATCTATGCCCACGCTGTTCAAATTTAGTAAGCGGTCGTTGTTCTGGCCTTGGCACATAATCATTAGTAACCGATTGGTTTTTAAAACCTTCAGCTTCAGACATTACAATTAACATATGTTCAGCGTAATTTTCCCAATCAGTCGCCATATGCAATACGCCGCCAATAACTAACTTGCTTCTAAGCTTTTGCACAAAATCAGACTGTACAATACGCCTTTTATGATGGCGCTTTTTATGCCAAGGATCAGGAAAAAACAACTGCACACGGGCCAAAGCATTATCAGCAACACAATCGGCAAACACTTCAACCGCATCGTGTTCATATACTCGCAAGTTATGCACATTCTGCTCGGCTGCGTCGCCTAGGCAAGCGCCGACGCCTGGGCGGTGTACTTCAATCCCGACAAAATCTTTATCTGGCTCATTTAACGCCATCTCAACTAAAGACTTGCCCATGCCAAAGCCGATTTCTAATACCAGCGGCGCTTGGCGAGCAAAAACATCTGCAAAATTTTGTAAGCCATCAGTATGCTCTAAGCCCATAGTGGGCCAGTTTTGTTCGATAGATTTCGCCTGACCTGTAGTTAAGCGTCCTTCTCTTTTTACAAAAACTCTGAATCTTGCGAATATACACCCCTGATTCGGCGGCTTCTTGTTCAGATTTAAACTGACTCATATTGGGATCTCATATTAATTTTTTGCTGGTGATAGACCAACACTTTTGTGTGGCGCATTATCCGGTGACACAGATTGATTGCAAGGCAGATTGCCTAGTTTATGCAATTTTTGACGCTAAATATTCTCAAATGAACTATTTCAAGTTTGTTAAGGTATTATCCGGTCATTACCTCAAGAACAACAGATACTTACTCGGTGCCAAACAAAATTAAACAATCTTTCAGTGAAAAAGTCTTAGCTTGGTTTGACCTTAATG
>QIJM01000559.1 GCA_003232445.1 Paraglaciecola arctica | reverse complement strand
TAAAGTATACTTCACAAGGTATAAAATTTACTCTAATATACATAGAACTCGATGCACGCTGGCATCAGTATAAATGGGAATTGAGGAAATTTGATATCAACGAACTATTACTATTGCATGGAAATAAGATGTTCAAAATAGATGCAGAGGATGAATTTGGGGTGTTTATGCATGTAAATGGGTATAGGCTTCATATTCGTCGAGACGATGTCAGTCTCGCTCAGGGGTTGCCTATGAGTGAGTTTCATCCTCTTATCGATAGTTTTAAAAAGATTTAGGCGTTTTCCCGATCATGGATTGTGTTCATTGCCTATATAACGTAATGGGAACTGTATTGCCTTCAACATACAGTCCCCATCAAAATATTGCCTTGAGAGCCAATAGTTAACCCCGTTTCTATTTCTAAACTCATCACAAACAAATAGGGTATGGGTATACACCTAAGTTTGAAAACTAAAAATATCTGTTCTGAATGTTAGCCCTGCCTGCGAATAAGCCCCCTAACTAAAAATCGATTAGGGTTTAAAGCATCCAACAAGTGGTTCGATAACGGCATAGGTTCATCCAATATTTGACTGGCTAATATCTCGGCGCATAGAGGCGCAGTGGTTAATCCCCTTGAACCTAAACCACAGAGCATAAATAGGTTAGTGTGGTTAATAGGTTGCGGGTAATACTTGGCAGGCAAGGCTTTATACAAGTCGTGATATTGCTCTGTTTGTATACTGTTATCTGGCACCGCACCGACCATCGGCAAATGATCTGGCGTACTGCATCTAATAGCGGCTCGGCCATTTGTTGTAGGCTGAATATCATCTATCCAGCCACATTTTGCCAGTGCTTGTTGATGCATACTCAGATTAATCTGTTGTTCGGTTAATCGATAATCGCGGTTTTTATCATCCTTGATATAAGTTGACCCCATAGCGTGAGACCCTTGCCACGCTGGGGTTAAATAACCTTTATGGCACAACACTGTGGATAGATTAGCTAGTTCGTTTTGACTATTAATTGCTTCCACTTGGCCTCTGACTAAGCGAAATGGTAACTGTGACATCTGCTGACAATCCGCGCTATCGCTGCCAGTTGCCATGATCACAATATCAGCGTCAGATTGGCCGCCATCTAGCCAATTAAGTTGCCACGCGTCATTTATACGCTCTAGGGTGGTTAATTGTTTATTCATAACGACGGTTGAGTCTGCTGCTTTGACTAGCCCTGCGATCAACTCTGGCAGGTTAATCCATCCTCCTTGTGGAATATATAAACCCGAATAGGGTAAATCCACGTTGGCTAATTGAGTCGCTTGTTGTGCGTCAATCCAATGTATCAGGGCGTTTGGCCATGTTTCATTTTCAATCAACTTACGATAACGGCTGGCCACTTTGTCATTAAAGGCCAGTTGAATAGTGCCGCACCATTGATGACTATATTGAATACCTTGATTGAGTAACTGGCGATATAGTTTGCTAGCATAATTGAACGACAAGGCATGAATTTGACTGGCGTATCCTGCTTCTGCATTAAGTTGCGGGTAAAAACCACCTTGCGCATTACCTGAAGCCCCTTCGGCTAAAGCATTATCTTGGCAATAAAGCGTTGCTTGTAAGCCCCTTTTACTCAGAGCGTAAGCACAATTTGCCCCTGCTAAACCACCGCCAATAATGGCAATTTTTGGTTGTTTATCGTTAATCGTAGCGCATAGTCGCGCAAAATAGGGCAATCGACTTAGGTTATCTGCTGATCTATCAATTGACCCCACTAACATATCCCGTTTGCGCCCATGACCGGGTTGTTTTTGCACATCAAACCCAGCCTCTCTTAGGCCTCGTTTAACATGACCTGCTGCGGTGAAAGTGGCAAAGCGGCATTGTTTTTTGGCAAGTAATGCCATGTTTTCAAACAATTCTTGTGTCCACATATCAGGGTTTTTACTGGGCGCAAAGCCATCAAGAAACCAAGTGTC
>QIJM01000377.1 GCA_003232445.1 Paraglaciecola arctica | reverse complement strand
TTATACCTAATGAAGATAGTTAACCTGAGCTCGGGTTAACTACTCCAAAGAATCCAAAGTAGTGCGTATTTTGTGATACCTTTCTTGTTGCACTTCATTTAACTTACTATTCTCAATCGTTTTAATACACTTTTTAAGCACAGGAACCGCGATGGTTGCCACACCTGATTTTGCCGCCTTGGATGAAATGGCTTGCATCAGATTAAGGGCAATAGAGGCGTTTTTAGGCATGATGGTAAAGGCCTGAGTAAACACCTTCATGGCATTATCGATATCACCTTTTTGAAAATGACCCACTGCGGTGTTGTTTAAGTCTTTTGAACTAAATTTAATCGCAGACTTCTCTTCTTTTTCTTGATTGATATAGTGCAAGAATATTTCACTTTGTTCTGAATTGTTTTTACAACGTTCTTCTATTTGTTCTAACACAGCTTGTGAGCGTTCATGTAAACCGACATCATGAAATATTTTGGCTTTATCTAATAAGGCGTCTATGCCTTCTTTATCCCAACTGTCTTCATCTAGCTTATTGAGTAAGGCTAAAGCGTTATCTTTTTCATCTTCGAGATACAGCAATCGAGCATTGACAACTTTCATCTGCTCTTGCATATCTGCTTTTGGAAACGTCTGCTTAAGTTGCCTAACGTATTCATTTGCTTGTTTAATTAGTCTCTCGGTATCCGATGCCTCTGTTGTCATGGCATAGTCGATACCGGCTCTGGCAACGTTTAAATAATTTTCAGGTTTATCATGGATAGAGTTTTTAGCAAAACGAACAATCTTTTTCGCCGCTTCGAATTGGATTTCATAGTCATGGGTGATACGAGATAAGTCCATGGCTGTTTTATGTCGGCGAATACTCCGAGGAGAAATTTCAGTAGCCATCATCACGCACTCAAGTGCGGTATCAAAATCATTTTGTTTGATCTGCAAGGCGGTTAGCAGGTCATATGCGGCTAGCTGCGAGTCTGGTTTGAACGCTAAACGTAATACCAGCTTTTCAGCTGATTCATCTTCATCGAGACGCAAGTAACTGTTTACTAACCCCAATTGCGCCCAGGTAAAGGTTTGCACTTTTAAAATGGCTAAATAGAAGTCTTTAGCTTGTTGAAAGTTGCCGCAGGCCGTGAGCATTTCGCCTTTTATTTTTAGTGCCAAAGGAAAGAATTCTGAATGTTTAGGGTTGCCTAGAAACAACTCCACCTCTGATAATGCCCGAACATATTGATTTTTATCAATACACAGATATACATCATTTAATGCTTTTTTGCGTGCCAACACACGGCTTAACCTACGATCTAAGTCTTTGACTGTAAAAGGTTTAGCTAAAAAATCGTCGGGTTGTAATTCAATAATACTCTGCACTAAATCAGAATTGGTATCGGCACTAATAAACACAAAAGCGGTACTTAAGGGCAGCTCGCCGTTGGTTTTAATTTCATCATAAAAATAATAACCATCTTGCTCGCGTTTTAAGTTGTAAGAACAAATGATTAAATCAAAGTGCTGACTTCTTAATGTGGTCAGAGCCAGGTTAATTTTATCCACATAAGTAATATCGCCAAACCCTAGCTCCTCTAAGGAATATTTCATATATCCCTTAGCCAAGGCTTGGTCATCTACGATTAGTACTTTGGTATTTTTAGCCAGTTGTGAATTCATTGGTAGCCAATATTTCTAATATGCCTAAAGGTTATCGTATTTGTAGCTAAAATAATAAGGCCTAAACGCAGAAAACATGTAAATTTGTTAACTCAAACAACAAATTAAACAGAAACACTTTTATGAACAATTGAAAGTGAAAATAATAAAACTATAGCTACGTCCTTTAGTCCGAAGGACTTGAACCATGCCATTAAGGGGAATATAAAATAAAAGAAGTGGTGGTCGCTACTGGGCTTGAAACACCTCGACTCCTCACTTGTAAAGAACGGCGATATTTGCGAGCGAATGGTTCAATTTTAATAGA
>QIJM01000502.1 GCA_003232445.1 Paraglaciecola arctica | reverse complement strand
ACCAGTTTATCCGCAGTGAATTTACCAAAAGACCCACAGATAATTTTGCCGAACAGTGGCAATTAATTAATAGGCAGTTTTTTATTTAAGCAATAAATTCGATAAAAAGGGGACTCAATTGAGCCCCTTTTTTTGACCCAGTTAGGGTCTATTTTGAAAAGGTCTCACCGAAAAAATCACCGTCATTCCAACTAGGACGTTGTGCTTGGTTAGCCAATGTCAGGCCTATGTGATAATTAACCTCAGCAAACTTAGTCGCAGCTTTCCAATTGAAGGGTTGGCTAAAATCATCGCCCGGCTTGTGATAATTAGTTTTAAGGAAATGACTAAACTGCTTACTACCATCAATGTCAGGGCTGGCCGATTTAAAACCAGGCACTAGAAATACTGAGGGAATTCCCTGTTTAACAAAGCTGTAATGGTCTGAGCGAGTAAAGAGTGCTTGGTCCGGCATTGGGTCTGGGCTTAATTCTAAGCCAATTTTCTCAGCCGCTTTTGTCACAGAGCGCTTCATATCACTATGATCGGCACCAAATGCAATAACATCAGCAAATTCGTAGGTCAATATTGGCATATCAAGATTAACATTAGCAACCATTGAACCCACAGGTACCGTAGGGTTTTGAGCATAATAGTCTGAACCTAGCAGTCCTTTTTCTTCACCTGTAACGGCTACAAACAAAATTGAACGTTTAGGACGCTTATCAAGTTGACTAAACAAACGAGCCGTTTCCATCAACACAGAAGTACCCGTTGCATTATCCATAGCGCCATTATTAATTTTGTCTTTTTTTACCGTTTTAGCAAAACCAATGTGGTCAGAGTGGGCAGAATACACCACATATTCATTTCTAAGAGTAGGGTCTGAGCCTTCTAGAATCGCAGCCACGTTAGGGCTAGAGATAGACTTATGGGTGCTTTTAGACTCGAGTTGTATCTCCATAGACAAATCAAACCCCTTAGGCGATTCATCCTTATCTAACATGGCGTAAATTTGCTCTAAATTTTGTTGTGCATCTGTAAATACTAGTGCTGCCGCTTCTTTGCTGAAATATGCCGCACCTTTAATGTATGGATACACACCAGATGGGTTTCCATCTTTGTCTAACCAGCGAACAGCAGGCGTATGTAAAAAATTCAGTAAATTTTGATAAGGTCGCACTTTTTCAGCTGTTGGTGTACTGATAGTGATAAAACCTACCGCGCCATTTTCAGATGCATGACGCAATTTTTCTCGGCTTGAACCAAAGTGCGCTCCCTCTTCACTAGGAAAAGACTTAGGTTTACCCGATAAGGCAACCACTACTTTGCCCTTCACATCCATGCCTTGATAATCATTGTGCTGCAACTCAGGAGCGACGATTCCGTAACCAACAAATACTAACTTACCCGCCATCTGAGTCGTTTTTTCTAAAGGGTTAGGGTAAGTGAGAAATTGTTTAGGATAACTTAGGGTCACATTGCCTTTTAAAGCAGTTAACGACAATTTAATTGAAGATTGATCAATATTTGCCCGAACAAAATTCACTCTCTGCATATAAGAACCATCATCACCCGCTGGGGTTAGGCCATATTTTTCAAATTCTGCAGCAATATATAACGACGCGATTTCGTGCCCTCGAGCCCCTGTGTCTCTTCCTTCTAAAAGATCATCAGATAAAAATCTAATATGCGACTTGATCCGCGATGCATCAGCAGAAACCTCAGATGTTTTTTGAACCTGCTCAGATTGACAAGCAACCAATAACACTGCTGTCAAAATGGCTCCCAAGCCTAGACTTAGTTTCATATTTTTTCCTATTTGTTCTTAATTAGGTATTTGAATCTGCACATTAAGCGAGATACTTGGCGACTACAACCTTGACAGATAATTTAACTCGGTTACTCTATAGAGAACACTTATTCTGCCTATACTAGTTGATTACAATGCCACGTAAAGCCCAATACAACCTTGATGCCGTGTTAAGCCAAGC
>QIJM01000263.1 GCA_003232445.1 Paraglaciecola arctica | reverse complement strand
CAGTTCGTGTTATTGATGTCTTTATTGACGGACTAGATCTATGTAATCTTGGCTTTAAAACAGAGCCTGCAAGTACAGGAAGACCTTCCTGCCATTCATCTACTATGCTAAAGCTTTTTATCTATGGTTATCTTAATCGACTATCGTCATCTCGTCGTTTAGAAAGAGAAACAGGCCGTAATATAGAATTAAGGTGGTTAAGATCATTGCATAAAATGCAATGTAAATTTGCTACTGTTGTGTAATATCACTCAATGAATCATAACTATATTCTTCGCTTACGTCTAGCATATCTCTTGGAGTCACAGTTTCGTCAAAAAATGTGTGCATGGGGTCATCCAGTCTATGAAACAAATATTCATCAGACTCTGAGTTATTTGGAACGTACTTACTCTCACTCCATTTTTCTTGCCAAGCAGCCCAAACTTTATCTATAAAGCAGTGGTGTAGAAAAAAGGTTGGATCATTGGGAGAGGTTGATAGTATCATGTCACCAAATACTCTGTTTTGGATTGTGCCATTATGGCCGCCAACAAATAGATGAATATTATTGTGGAGTCTATTATCACCTCGCCACCCCTCTAAAAGATTTCTGAATCTATTAGAAGTTTGGTCATAAGGGATCTCATCGTAATTTGACTCGGAATTAACAACTGCTTGTATTGCAGCTTTATCACCAACGCTCACTTCTGGCCAGGTGCCTACATAGCGCCTCAGTTCTCGACTAGTGGTGAGCGGAAACGGAGAGTCACCAAAAGAGTTCTGATCAAAGCGAATTTCCCAATCTGAGCCCTCAAACTGACCGAGGTAATCATCTGTCCATATCTTAGAGTTCTCTAAAACCTTGGACTCTTCTGACCAATCCCAATAGGGGAGATTAAAATCAGGATCGTCAATAGCCTCACCTAATAAATTTTCGAATCTTAGTAGCATGTACCGATGCCAAGGCAAAAACACGGGGCCACTATGGGCAGCATTCCGCCTAGGGTTATTGGGTGGAGTAGATAACATCATTGCGCGATGGTGCCAAAAAACAATGAAATCGTATAAAGATAGCTTACCTTCCTGGCCAGGCCAGGGCGATTTTTTGATGTCTTTTAATGCCCAAACAGCTTCAAAATATTTTTCAGCCGATTCCTGATTGTCAAGTATATTGTTCCTGGACATGTTAACCCTCTAAAGTTTTGAATGACCATGATCATCATGGGCATTTTCGTTTTCTTTAAGGTATTGCGTCGATTGGTGTATTGTTAAGTAGTGTCTTCACTAACGATTCTACCGATTGAGAGTGAATGTAGGGAGTATTGTGGCATTGCAAATTTCCTTTGCTATCGAAATTCGCATGTAACATTACAGCTTGGCCGTTAATTTTTACCGTGATTTCGTTTGTTATCTCGACTTGATTTCCGTTGTGTTTAAATGCCTCAACTTTTTTTAGTTTAGAGTGATGCTCATGATGTTGTGTATAAAGAGGGTGATTATCACTAATCCAGGACGGCTGTGTTTTATGTTCGTTAAACGGGTCTACATGCTTAAGACTCTTAATGCTCCAGTTTTTATTCATGCTTTATCTCCTTAATTTAACATCATCCTGATCAAGTATAGTTCGGCTGCACGAAAACAGGGGTGCGGTTACAAAAAATAGTGCATTGACGTAGTGTAAATTCGTTAAGCCGTGATTAATACGAAGGTTAATAAATTCAGATTTGCCAACCTTTTCAACTTATTACTGCTTAACAAAAGCGGTACGACTGCAAGGAGAAGGTGAGATCGAGAGGCTGGCCTGGGCCACGCGAAGGTAGAACAATGCAGGAGCAATTGCCGAGGGATTCTGTCGTTCTGACGGCGGGAATGGGTTCGCCTGTTTTTCGTTGATGCACCAGGTGACTGTCCTATGTATTTTCTAAATCTTCCTTTTCTATGTCTATCATCTGGTACAAAATTGATAATGCCACGATCTCAATAATTAAAAATATG
>QIJM01000308.1 GCA_003232445.1 Paraglaciecola arctica | reverse complement strand
TGCTTCAACTACGCCTGATTGGCTATTACGGCGGAACAATAAACCGCTCATACCTGATAACATACGTGCTGCAACCACTTCGCCATCTGGCGTGGTGACTTTAGTACCAGCAGTGACATACAAACCCGCTTCAACGATACAATCGTCACCTAAAGAAATACCAATACCCGCGTTGGCGCCGACCATGCTGCTCTTACCAATGGCGTTGATAGATTTTCCGCCACCCGATAAGGTACCCATAGTTGACGCGCCGCCGCCAATGTCAGAGCCATCACCCACCACCACACCTTGTGAAATACGGCCTTCAACCATTGAGCTACCCAAAGTACCCGCGTTGAAGTTAACAAAACCTTCGTGCATCACTGTTGTGCCAGAGGCTAAATGCGCGCCCATACGTACACGGTCAGCATCGCCAATACGCACACCTTCAGGGATAACGTAATCGGTCATTCTTGGGAATTTGTCGATAGATGTCACGGCTAAGTGGTGATTTTCAGTGGCAATTAGCTCTCTTAATTCTTCTACTTTACTCGGTAAAACTGGACCAGCCGATGTCCAAGCTACATTCGTTAATAAACCAAATACCCCTTCAAGGTTGATGTTATTTGGTTGCACTGCGCATTCTGATAATAGGTGTAGACGTAAATATGCGTCTTCAGCAGATTTTGGTGTGGCGTCTATATCAAGGCTGATTTCGACAAATTCGCCTTTAATCAAGCCAACTTTACTGGCTAAGCAGTTACGCTGAATTTGTTTATTGCTGCGAGGAAACCATACATCTAATGTTTTGCCACTTTCGATATCGATATATCGATGGCCATTACGGGTGATTGTCATTGTTACGTCCTAAATAGGAATTTTAATTATGCGCTGATTATCGCGTGAATCACGCTGAACTACAGCCAGTATTTGTTTATAGGTTATGCCAAATTAGGCCAAAGTCGCTTTTGCTATAAGGATATATTGGGTTTGCTGTGTGGATTACCCAATTCCTTTATTTGTTGGTTGACTGGGAAATTGTACAAGTCTAATTCGACACCTCTAGTGTTGGGATTCGCGCCGGTTTGGTCAAAAAAACAAAACGTTAATACTTGACTAAATGTGTTGGTCTGCCATAAATAACAACGGTCAAATCCGCTATGCATTAGGGCATAACCTTGCTCGCCCTTAACCCACTTTGTACTTCGAGAAATATTCCGTTTTTGAAAATATTCGAGCCCCAAAGGGTGCAATAGATTTTGACTTTGCAGGCCTTTAACAAACGGTTCTAACTTTATTTCACCCTCTTTTTGCCCGCTTAAATCATAGGCTTGTTGCATGGTCATAGGTGAACCAAACTTTTCTACAGCGGCGCTAAGTGTTTGTTCACGTATTGGTGTTATGCTCATATAGGCATCTTGCAAGAAATAAGTAACGGTGACTTGTTGGATAAAACCGTTGTGTTTATCGAAGTACAATTCTACTTTTTGCTCAAGTTGAGTGTTTTCATAGGGTTGATAAAAGCTAAACTTGATTTTGGCACTTCGTCTGCCTCCACGAATGCGGCCCAACTGACCACCTTGTTCTCCAAGATTTATTGCTTGTTGCAATACGTTGTCACCGATTTGCACACCTTTAATTGAGAGTAAAGTATCGGCAGTCTGACTTGTGTTATCTAAAGATAAAGAGCTTGATTTGTTAAAGCGTTCGAGACCGCGCAATGCTTCAAAAGGATGAGACTGCGCCCATACTAAAGATGATGCTAAGACTGTCACCAAACAACTTATTAACGTGAAACGTTTTACCACTTTTTTTGACTCCTGATTGATCAAATGTAGTGGTTTTGTCATACCACTATGCATTACATAACGATTAAGTCTACGCTATTCAAGCTAATGACATGACGTAAGCCCTTACATTTTTTACGTTTTCAGGGTGATTTATTTTGTTAATGTATACCATGTATCATAAATATATTTGGAGTTGCGTTACTTAATGGCTAA
>QIJM01000329.1 GCA_003232445.1 Paraglaciecola arctica | reverse complement strand
ATATTGACTCGCTACATGCTTGCTCAGTTTGCCGTTGCAGGCGAACTTAAATGGGCGATTTCTGGGCGTTCACAAAGCAAACTAAACGAATCAATGAATTCATTTATTACACTATTAGTAATTTAATCAAAACCGAACATAACTTGACAGTCAAAGCCCTAAGCGTAAGCTAGCATGAATAGCAGTATGTAAAAGTGAATGTTTTCTGAAGCTGATAACAATAAGACTCGTCAATCGAAAACACACCTGTGATGTTCGCTTTGCCAATATATGTGAGGTAGTGGTTCATGGTTGAAAAATCTAAATTGACACCAGTACAATGGATAGAGGTATTAGCCAAAAAAGAATTACCCGCGATTACATCAATGGCATCGGTGTTAGACAAGTTTTCCAACGATGACATTTCTTCCATTCCTAAGCTCAGTAAAGTGATATTGTATGATCAAGCACTGTCGTCCTGTGTATTGCGAGTTGCCAACGGCTCTCACCGCGCATCGATAAATAAAGTGACTACAGTTTCTCGCGCCGCAATCATGCTAGGCATACATTCAATCAAGAATATTTGTCTAACATCAAAAATCCTCGATGGATTATTGCAAAGTAAAAATCTTGCTCCTCCCGTCTATGATCGCCTGATGATGTTGATGGCAAACGCCTTCTATGCTGGCATGTTGGCTCGGGTTATGGTTCCGAATTATGATGAAAGTACTCAGGAAGAAGTGTATTTAGCTGCGATGCTTTACCACATCGGTGAAACTTCATTTTGGAGCACAGGTGCAGAGTTAACTAAAAAGCTAATAGATAAAGCGGATATGCCTGATGGTGAATTCCAAAAATATTGTGCATCAATGATAGGTGTTAGTTTTAAGGATCTAAGTGTTGGTCTCGCGAAAACGTGGAATTTGAGTGACATGCTGATTAAGTCTCTTGACCATCCCGAAAGCCGCACCAATGAAATGAAGATTATCAGTTTCGCTAATCAACTTACCAGTGCAATCTCCTCGCCGCCAAAAAATAAAGCGGAGTTTGATAAGCTTTTGACCGATATCAGTACCTTGATGAAAACTGATGTAACGTCACTGAAAGTGAAAATTGAGAATACCCGCACTGAGGCGCTTGAGCTACTCAGTGCCTATGACGCCACTGTGCTGGAAAGTTATTTAAAACCCTTGCCTAAGTCCACAGACTTTAACCATTCATTACCAACCCAAGAAGTACAGTACCTTAACAAAGAACAAGCACTATTAGGTGCTTTGCAAAAGCTGACGCAACTGACAAAAAATAAAAACACGATCAATAGTTACCTTAGTCAGGCACTTAAAGATGCGGTGCAAATTTTTGCCTTAGATCGCTGCTCATTTTGGGTGTTAAGTGGTGATAAATCACAATTAGAAACACGACTTAACTTCGATTCTGAAGGTTTACCAATAACATTTGATTGTGCGATCCCAATCAATCAAGGTGAGAATGTTATGAGCTATGCGCTTCATCAGTCCAACAGTGTATTAATTAATGATTACAAACACATAAAATGGCGTAACTATATGACGGGAGACGTTGAGCGTTTAATCAATAAAGGTTCAATGTCCATCACTCCAGTAAAGATTGGTCAAAAAGAAATCGGTGTGATTACCTCTCATACTTTTGATAAATCGCGTTCGATAAGTAATGAAACTTTTTCAAAGTTAAGTTTTCTATTCGAGCATTTGAATATCTACCTAAATGCGGTGAATACCAAAAGATAACTTGTCGATGACTACAATCTTTGGAACAAAGCATGGAGTTTAATAAAGGATATTATACCAATCCATCCTAACAATTAGCCACTCAGAGAGCACCAGCGACTTTCAATCGAGGCGTAGTCCTGAAAGAATGGCCGCTCCCTTTTAAAGGGCTAGAACGAAGAGTGAAAGTCGCTGGTGCTCTCCCTTCGGGCGAGGTTTAAAGGCACCTACTCTGCGTTGCCTGAACTCAAAACAGGTCAA